>CAYPRJ010000012.1:17194-18877 GCA_964413095.1 Candidatus Woesearchaeota archaeon | reverse complement strand
AGTTAGAAGATTAACGCCTTTAGAGTGTGAGAGATTAAATGGCTTCCCTGATGGATGGACAGAAGGAGTATCCGAAACACAAAGATATACTCAATGTGGCAATGCTGTAACAACTAAAGTAGTCAAATCCATAATGGAGCAACTAATCGGGGGCAAGTTTACTCAAGGGGCTACGCCCTCGTTTAATAAGGATTCCTGATATTATGTTCAATAAAATAAATCGGCTACAGGAGGTTAAAAATGGGAGGATATGATTGTTGTTTATTCAAGAAAGATGAAAAGTTACCATCAACCCCTAAAGATTTTTGGGAAGAATGTAAAAGAAGAATGTTCAAAGAATATGGCGGAAGTCAAAATGAATTTGATTCAATATGGCATAATGAAGATTCTTCTTTTAGAATATTTTGGGTTGATGAAGATGAAGAACTATGGGGGGTATTAGATTGGTAACGCCGATTTATTTTACTTTGCTATCACAACTTTTCTCTGCTGAGAAAAGGAACATAATAAGCGTGCTGATATTAGGCAAAATTTGAGTTTCGGCTCATAAAACCGAAGGAGGATAAAGATGTTAAATAAAATAAATACAGTAAATGTTTTAGACGAGAGTCATATAAAATTAAAAAGAGAGATAGAACATGAAATGGATAATAAAACATCAACTCAAGAAATACTTTATAAATTGATTACAGATGGATATGAAAGACAATGCGTTTTAGATATTATTAAAGAAGTAAGAGATGACCAAGCTTTTCCTTACGGAAAAGGAATTTGAATCCCAATATTAGGAGAAATTCGGTCACACCCCTTAAAAGTATAAAACTAATAAAATGGTAAAAGAAAATAAAAAAATAATTTGTCACGTTTGCGGAAAAGAAAAAAAACCTTATACAGTGTTTTTAAAGAATGATATTTTTTCATTATCAAAATATAAACAAGCAAGAGAAGATGGAGAAATATGTCGAAGATGTGATAGATACTTTGCTATGACTGGAGAACTAAAAGAACCAACAGATAAAGAATTTGAAAATGCAAAAAAAGCAATAGAATTTGCACAGATGCTTCAAAGATGGTGGGAAAAAGATAAAAAGTTAACTGTAATCAATGATAAAAATGACCCTGTATTGACTGACTTAGAAGCAACAAAGCAAGAAAATAAAAGAAGTTGGGAAGGAACAGCAACAGTAGCTAAATGGTGTAGAGGTGTCCTTAACAAAGGAGAAAGGGTCTGGGTTAAAGGATATTGGATGAAAGGAAAATATGGAGAAAGAATATGGGTAAGAGGTTATTACAAGTAGTGAAATTGTGGGCTGTTAAGTAAGCGTCACCTGAAATAGAAACTTTATATAAAAAAATTTATATAATAAAAAAACTTTTTTTCTAATCTGATTTATGGAGGTGTTTGAAAAATGGGTATGATGATCACTCAATTAAAAGCTGCTTTTAATATGATGAGAAAAGGTCAGTTAGCAGGCGGTCTTATTGCAGTTGCAGTCGCATTGATTATCGGTGTGATAGGATTGAAAATTGTTTCTGATGTTATCGATAACAGTTCATTCACAGGAATTACGTCGACGGTAGTGACCTATATCACAGTAGGATTAGCAGTCACTTTATTGGTTGTTGCATTCGGAGCTGCACGAAGAGGTGAATAATTTGTTTTTTTTTTTTTTTTATTTAGTA
>CAYPRJ010000012.1:0-17184 GCA_964413095.1 Candidatus Woesearchaeota archaeon | reverse complement strand
CCCCCTCCTGTTTTTATAGGAGGTGAAAATAATAATGAAATTGTCAATCAAATTAAATAATAAGGCTCAGCTTGCTTCAGGAATTATTATGACTATAGTTGCATTAATTATAGGAACAGTTATGTTATCAATAATCAATGTTTTAACCAACGGAACTACATTGGGATTTTCTGGCATTACGGATACAGTAGTAAGTTATCTTGCAGTTGGTTTTGCAGTAGCATTATTGGTTATAGCATTCGGAGCTGCACGAGGAGGTGAATAATTTGTTTTTTTTTTTTTCTTTTATATAAAAAAAAAAAAACAAGATTATTAAAATGAATGTAACATTATATTTTATTTTTTTTACAATAATTATAATCCTTCTTATAGCTTCTTATGTAATGGAATCCCCGATACCTTTATTTTTGGCTTTTGTAATTCTTTTAATTTCAGGAATAACTTTGGCTTCGACTGGAATAGACAGGGCAAATTATCATGCAAATAAAACTCTCGAGGGAGATATTGAAATGATTAAAGAAACAACAGTTTACACCAGTGAAAAATCAGACATCACTACATGGTCGGGAATTGCCATATCATTCACAGCAGTATTCTTATTTTTAATTTCAACAGCATATATGCGGAGCGAATATTGATAAAAAAAAAAATAATATTAATAATATTTGTATCATGCTTAATCATTTTATCAGTAGATGCATTTTGGGATAAAAGAATTTATTATATGTCCAGTGATTTGTTTTATGCGGAGTATTGGTTTGATGATGCTTCAGGAACAGAAATTAATTTTGCCCAGCAAGACCTTTTTTATAATTTGACATTTACAAATTCAAAAAAAAGAGGATTTGTGAATATTACAAATTCATCTTTTGAAGTTCAGAAGTCAGGAAAATATCTTGTTAATTATATGGCTTCAGGAAGCGGACAAAACTCACACACTTATGAAACAACAATAGGAATTAATAATGTTTATCAGGAAAATACAAAGTCTTTTAAAAATCTTGTTGAAGGAGCAGATATAGTGACTATGTCAGGAACAGGAATCTTAAATTTATCCGAGGGAGATATAATAACTTTTTCAGTAAGAGATACCACTGGAACAGGAACAGGAGATTATTATTCCGGCAATATAAATTTAGTTAGAATAAGCAGTTGATTTTAGGAGGTGAAAACTTGGAAGAATATGAAGATGAAGAAGATTATCTTGATGATGAAGAGGAAAAGGTAGCTGATGAGCAAGAAAGGGGATTAAGAGATCCTGCTATCCAAAATATTTATGGCATGAACAGGTTCATGCTTGACCCTGAAGCAAAAAGAAAATTCAGGGATTTGTTCACAAAAGATGTTGTTCTCGCCAACTTAGACAGTAAGGAGTTAAGGACAGCAAGAGAATGGATTGAAATATATTCAATATTTGATGATTTAAGTCTATATTATCCTGAACTTGAAAGAAACAAAAATATGGTTCTAAATAAAATTTCTGCATTATTCAATACTTCCCGTTCAAAAGATGGGTTCGCAGCAAAACTGGCTGTAACTCAAATGATAGAGCAAAAAAGGTCTTCAAAAATAGAGCGTGAAAAAAAAACAAGCAGTATCCCATGGTTTCCATCATGGGGAAAAAAAAGGAGGAGATACTAATGAATATTCTTATTTTGTTTTTGATTTATCTTGTTGTTTTGGGACTTGGTGTTTTATCCTTCCTGATAAGAAATTGGATAAAAATTGGATTGACAATACTGTTCAAAAAAAAATCATTGGTTTTTATCGTCAACAACGACCGCAGGATTGTCCCTTATGCTGTGAAAATAGATGATAAAAAGATTAATATAGATAATTCAATATATTTTATCGAGCCGAGCAGGGTTAATTTCTTTTCAATGCTAAAATCTTTTACGAGAAGAGGCAGAATTAAAAAACAGGATGAAATCAAAAATCAAAATAAAAATAATCAAAATAAATATAATATTTCATTAAGAAAAACCATATTTTTTGGGAATACACCTTGTTATATTTTTAGGGAGGGAAATCCCGAGCCATTGGATATATACCGTCTGTCTCAATTATACCAGGAAGGAAAAACAAAAGCAAAAAGCATTATTAGCGGAAGGTATTTGTCTGATTTTTACGCTAAGATTCAGTATGCCAAACAATTAGAGATTTTTGACAAACTTCAAAAATATGCATGGGTATTTATTATCCTTGCGATAATAATCATCGGAGCAGTGGCTTATTTAATTATTTTCGGGATAACACCTCAAATTGCATCAGGAAGCGGGTCTCAGATTTTAACAGTTTGAAAAATGCAAAAGAAAAGAAAAAAAAATGATTTTATTTTTAATATCCGGGGAAGTATCGAATTGATTGATACCTTAACCCACAGTAAAAGAAGATTTAATTTCAATAATTTTAATATGCTGAAAGATTTGGATTTGAAATTCAACTGGGGTATTTTTATTCCAAAAAAAGAGAAAGAGGATAAAAAAGATGGAAGATGAATATAGTATAGTTGATGATGATGCATTCAAAATCAAGGCAGCTGTGGGAGTAGTCAAATACAAAATTTTAGAGAGCTATTACAAAATTCAGGAATATATGGCTCAGTATGATTTAAGAAGAAATCAAGGAGAGGAGGATTGGTATCACTTCAATCTTTGGACTTCAGAACTCAAAACCCTCTATTTAAGAATCAAAGGAAAAATTAACAGGAAGCCTTACAAAAGAAAATACAAAAAAACAATCAAATATATGGAATATATAGTTCAAAACGGAAAACAGCCATGTTTTAAAAATCAGAGCAGGGCTACTGATCATTTATTTTCATTTATAGATGATATTGGCATCACAAAAATAGAAAAAAAGGAGTTTAATCCTGGAGATATAATTACCAAGTGACAAAAAAAATGGAAGATGAACGACCTAAATACAAAAAAAAAACAAGCTACATAAGATATGATGTAGCCAAAAGAAAAATAGAGGCTGCAAGAAACCAATCTCCCAAAAAAATGGTTGATATTGAAATCAAAGATAAAAAATTTACAATAAACTCCTCCCTAAAAAAAAATCTTGATTTTATGAAGAAAGAAATAAAGAACGACTGGGACTTCATTATTTTAGTGGATGGAATGGAGCGTTCAGGAAAAACAACTTTGGTAAGCCAATGTGCTTATTATCTAGCAGGCGGTGATTTTTCATTGAAGAATAATTATTGTTTTACGGCACGGCAGTTTGAGGAGAAAATCAAAAATGCAAAGAAAAATGATGTAATTGTATATGACGAGGCTGTTACAGGCCTGGACATTAAGGATACTATGACAAAAATAGCCAAAGGGCTTAAAAAACTTGTTGCTCAGATAGGATATAAAAATCTGTATATTTTTGTTATTCTCCCGAGTTTTTTTGATTTTCAAAAGTATTGGGCAATACATAGAAGCGATTTGCTGATTAATATATATACTGTCAAGCAAGACGGACATCTAAAGAGAGGAAAATTCAGGGCTTATTCAAGAACAAATAAGAAATATTTATACATTAACGGCAAGCAGTTTTATGATTATAACGTCCAAAGTTTTGATTTTGACGGAAATTTCAATTCCTTTTTTCCATTCGAAAAAAAAGAATATGACAAGATAAAAAACGAAGCAGTTACTGATGCTCCTGGAGATGAAGGAGACCCAGTAGGAATGCATATCTCGCATAAAATAGCATTGATAAACATTATAAGATATATTGCTTTGAAAGAAAAATTGTTGAATCTGAAAGAATTGTCAAAAATAGGGGGGCTTCATTATAATACTGTGTATCGATTATCCAAGCAAAAATTTCTGAAAAACAGAAGAGGAAGAGTTATCGGAACTATTGATGATGAAAAATTCAAAGAAGAAAGATGATACCGATATTTGAAATAATAATAGGAGCAAGTATTGTTTCTTTCTTGATAGTTATTATCCTCTGCCTGATAAAAAAAAAAAAAGTTTATTGCGGTATAAATAGATATAGCAAAAAATGGTTTGTATGGATTGCTTTATTCTGCTGTTTTTTATTTTTAATGTATGCAATTAACCTAAGATTATCTTTGGAGAACCTGAAATACACTGAAGTTAATCGGTTCGGGCAAGAAGTTGAAAAATTTGAAGTGGACAACAAAAATGTTTTTACTATGATGAGAATGGCAGATGGAACCTATCAAGTCATTGACTTCAATGGAAATTATAATGCCTATCAGGAAAAAAAAAAAAAATTATGGAAATTTGTTGGTTTTGGGTATTTATTATTTTTTGTATATATTTTTTTTGACAGAAAAAGAATAGCTGAAAAAATCAAAACAAACAAAATATACCAAATAATAAAGAGGAGGAACGAAAATGCCATCTAAAACTATCGAGAAATTGAAAAGAAATATTAAAATTGACAGGTTTTTTTCAATATTTTTTTTAATTATTTATTTTATTGCTTCGCTTGGTGAGATTATTTATTTTAATTTTTATGAGCCATACGATTTAAGATCAATATTTCATTTGTTAATAATTATATATTTGGCAATCTCCCTGTTTTATTTTGAAATTTCACGTCAGAACAATAAGATTATGTTAATGATATTACAAAAAGGTGATGAAAAATGCTCAGTTATAAACAATATAAACAATTAAATGAAAAACAAAAAGATAAATATGCTTATTATGCTGGAAGCATAGGGTATTGCATCAAAGCGACGTTATATTATTTAATCCTCGCAGTTATTGTATGGGGGTTTTCGATTATTTTCAACCTGATGGATTACTTTTTGGTGCAATTATGCATTACAATAATTTCTTTGGTTTCATTTTACCACTTAATTATGCTCGCATTCATTGATATTAGGATGAATAAATTAAAAAAAAAGATTTAGATAGTGTAAAGCGAACTTCAATCATTGATAGGTAATCATTTCACTGAAATCACCCCCGCTTTATGCCTAAATAATGGATAATTCACATAAAATAATGGCAGTTGTATTTATCATAGCTATTTTATTTTTATTGAGCGAGAAAATATTATGCGAAGCAAAAAATTATCAGCTAGAAAATTTAATTAAGGAGGTGAAAAAATGCAAAACGGAAAAAGAAGAAAAAGGCATAAAAAACTTTATGGGGCTGCAAAACTTCCTAAGCGTGGAACTGGGATTAAAAAGGTGATAAAACAATGGTAAAAGAACATGTTTGGGTTGATATAGTTTTTTTGAGCTGGTTTTGCATAGCCATAGCTCCTGCATCTATTATACTGATGTTTATTATTTTGTTTATGTATGTTTGCATAGACCTCCAGAATGATTTAATTCTTGAAGGAAGAATATCAGAAGAAATAGGGTGGATATAATGATCAAACAGCCTTTCAGCGGATTGAGAACAAAAAAAACGGAATATGAAAAGAGAAAAATGATAATAGAAAAAAAAGACTATTTTTCAGTCAGGCTGAATAAAGAAGAAAGAAAAATGCTTGATGATGCCAAAAGAATATTAGCGGTAGATAGAGACAGCACAGCATTAAAGGAACTTGCAGAACTCGGATATAATGTCATACATGGCTTCTTACTGGGCAAAATCATAAAGAAAATCCTGAAGAGGTTAAGACGAGGCTATGCTGATACTATTGATTATTACAACCAGGAAAATGATAAAATGTGATAAAATTGTCACACATCTGCTTCATTAAGCATAGTTGTTGAAGCTTAGTTTAATGAAACAGATGTGGACATAAATCTTTATTTTTTATATTCTGCTTCCTATTCTATCAGAGCGATTTCGTCTTGTCTCTATGTATCTTCTCCCAGATGCACTTCTTCGTACTCCAGGTGATTTTGCTTTTCTTTGTCTATCTCTTTTGATAGATTTTCTTTTTCCTGTTTGTCTATATGTTCTTTTTGTTCTTTTAACCCTTAAATGACCTCTGACTCTTGTTTTTTTGTAAGAGTGAGGTTTCTTCCTATAATAGGGTTTTACTCTTTTTTGTCTTCCCATTTTTTATAAAACACCTCCTTGTAACATTTTTCATGACAATACCTCATATTATTTAATGGCGGCTGACCTTGTTTTTTTTTTGGATGTTTTTCTGGAAATCTCATTAACTGAATATCACCGTTTCTCTCTCCGCATAAATAACATTTCATCTCCATAACACATCAATAAGCATATACACGAAATAACCTACAACTCCAAATCCGATTAAAAAAAATATCCATGAATACTGCCCTCCGCTTACATAACTTGGAAGTGATGGAGCGAAAAATGAAAAAAATCCTATTATTGAAAATATCATTATAAATTTCGGGGGCATTCGAGTAGCCATTAACATCATGATTAAAACACCTAATATAATTAATGCAAACAGCAATTCGCTTCCAGCTAAATTATTTTCAACAAAATCAATAATTATTGATAGTGTTCCGTTTTCATATACAGTCATATATCTTTACCTCTCATAAAGGACATAAAGCCAATAATAGCTAAAAGGCCTAATGGTGCAAATATTATCAAAACAATTTGTTTTGGGATATTTATGTCTCCTGCAGCTAAGGCAGTCATTAAAGCAAAAGGGCTGAAGAAAACATTAAATGTAGTTTTTAGGAATAACTTTAATACATTATATCCATTGTTGATGCTATCAAACAAGCTGAATGTTGTTGTCTCTCCTTCCAATTCAGTTAATTGGGGTATTGTTGTGTTTGTTTCCCGCATAAGACTTCCATATGTAAAATCATCATCTACATCAACCACGCTGTGCAAAAGATCATCCTTAAAAATATAATGCACATTAGGATCTATTCCAACATAAGGGGAAAAGAAATAGATGCCTAAATTTATGCAGAACATAAACAGCAATACTTTTCCTAAAGTTCCGAGTCCCATTATCCAATCCTCTCAAAAAACATATACATCATAACGCTTATAAAACCGATGATAATCATCAGCCATGTTGGAATCCATCCCAAAATAGTGAATAATACAAGGCTTAGTATCATTACGATTGGGAGTGCAATGATAGGAAGATAGGGAGCAAATGTTAATGTTATGATTGTAGCCCCCATAAATCCTGCAAGGGGCTTAAACCAAACAGGATAATCTTCTGAAAGCCTGTCAAAATAATTTTGGACTGAATAATTACTGGCCTCAATCTCGTCTGCACCAAGCCTAAAGGTTCTGTTCCAAACATAATAATCATCTTCTTCATCGTCTGGAGTTCTGTCAATCATAATCCAATGCCCTATTGTTACTGAATCGCTTATATTTTCCCATAAGTCAATCCATATAACCGCTGTTCCGCTACCCCCTGCAGTAATATTTGAAATGCAATTTCCGCTTGATGATTTACATCTGCTTACATTATAATATCCCTTGATTCCGAAAAATTCAATCCTTCCATCAGGGTCTGAAAGGGTTATATTAAAGGAAATGTTCATATAATTTAATATGCTTGATTTTGGCTCTAATTTATAACTAAATAAATCTGCAACATTAACAAAATCTGTTGGGGTTTCGCTTAAAACAATAGTATATGATGTGCTGGTTGGTGTAATTGAAATTGTTTTTGTTTCATAGCCTGTTTTTGTTAATATCACCTGGTAAGTATTTGCAGAGGACATATATACTTCTGTTTGCCCTGAAAAGTCAGTAGTGTATGTCCCAACAGAAACATAACTGCCATTTTCATATTTGCTGACTTCAAGAGAAACATCATCTAAATTATTCAGGTAATCATCTTTAACTGTAAAAGTCCTTAGATTGGAAGAAGATGTGTTTGATAACCTTATATCAATATCCCTATGAGATTTGGAAGATAGAGTGACATAATATTTTCTCGTGGAATAATCTGAAGAAGATGCTGTCAAAGTAATTGTATTTTCAACAGGCAAATTAGCAACAAATATTGTTCCATTGGATGAAGAATGGGTTTTATAATATCCTCCCCCATCAAACAAGACATTGACTGTCTGCAAAATCTTGTCTGATGTGTCCTCATCCAGTAAGGTTAAGGTAACTGAATTTTCAGGATAAACATAAAAAGTATAATTTTGCGGATTTTGAGTTATAGTTACATTCACAGATGTTTTTGCGTATTCGTCAGGGTCAAGAGAAAGATTATATGTTCCGTTAATAATGCTGAAATCCGCCTTACCAGTAGTAGTATTGATCGAATTTGAATAGCCTTCATTATGGGTGGATAATGTTGCCTGAAAATTATTGATAGTATTATTTGTCCAGTAATCTTTAACATATACAGTAAAATTGCTTGACCCGAATTTTAGCTCCTGGTATTGTGTTTCTAATGCTGAAATTGAAATTGATTTTGTTACATCAATATAATTAGATGCCTTTCCTGTGAGTGTATAAGAGCCTGATTTTAGGTATAATATTGCAGTTCCGTTTGTTGTTGAATTATCCTGAAGGGTTACAGAAACATTAAAATCATTGATTACAGTGTTTGTTGATATTTCAGAGGCATTAAGAATTAACATAGATTGAATAGCTTTTGCTGCAAGGTCATTTGAAACGTTCCATGAATGGATAAATTTTGGGAAGTGGGCGGAAGAATTAATCCATATTGAGTAATTTCCACTTTCAACAGAAAAAGAGATTGTTCCATTATCTGTATCTCTTGTCTGAGAAAAGGTTTCATTCCAAATTGTTACATTAAAATCATTGATTGAGGTATCATCATAGATATCATCAACAGTTACATCAAAATAACCTGGTGAAATTACAACCTCAAGAGCGATTACAACATCATCAAACCATGCAGGATTATCAAAACTTCCTAAAGATGCAAAAGCAAGTTTATCTGAACTCCAATCTGTTGGATAAGTAAAATTGCTTGTAAGACTGTGTTGCAAAGTTTCATCTGTATCAAATAATTGAATTAATGCAGTTTTATTGTTCGGGAAATGATAATGCCTAACCCGATACCATGTGTTAGCAGAAAAAGACCCACCAGACTCTCCAACACCGCCAATGTTATGATACCAATTCCATGAATTCCAATGCCAAGACTGACACTTCTCATCATAATCATATGATGGAACTGACATCTTGGATGCAGAAAAAAGAGCCCCTGCTTTGTGAGGACTGTCTGAAATCATATATGCTTCAACATACCAACTTACATTGCTAGTGCTAATGTTCTTGGCATATACTCTATCTTGATTATTTGTTCCGCTCCAAACTTTTAAGCATTCACTTCCACTTTTTGCGTAATCACCATTATCAAAATTATAATTAGCATTTACTTCTGTCCAATAATCAGGAGTTCCAGTTCCTTCAAAAGATTCATTATATTGTATAATGTATTCGGCATGAACAGAAAAAGAAAGAAAACTAAGAAAAAGGGTTATTATTACTATTTTTAACAATACTTGAGATTGTCTTGTCATTTTTCATTTTGCTTTTTTATTATTGTGCTCTTTGAGGAGTAACAAAAATAAATATCGTCACTAAAATTGTTATTGCTAAAGCTATTGGTATGAAATCCATAATTGAGTTCAGGGTGGAATCTCCTGAATCATTTGTTACAATTTCTATTGTTTCTGCTAAAGGTTCGTATAATACTGAAAACACAATTACCATTATAAAAACCATTAACAATCCCAAGATTGTTGCCTGTGCTTTTTTCATTTTATCTGTTCTTAAAACCGACAAATGCCATCATCACTATAATCAATGCAAATGCAACTGCGATATAAGACAATGGTGTTCTTGCTAATGCGTTGCTGATGTATAATGCGTTTCTGTAGTCATAATCCACATCTATGTTTTTTCCAGAACCTCCCCATGTTTCATCACAGTCGGTTCCTCCTGTTCTGTTGCTGTGTAATTTTATTTTTGAACCCTCGTCCTGATCTCCTCCATTCAAAGAGTAATCTGTCTTGACTGTTAAAGATACTCCACTACATGTAACATCATCAACAGAAACGGCGGTATAATCCAAATCATAAAAGGTATCATTGGCCGCTACATCAACCACTTCATTTTCAATTCTTAGATTTCCCGAAGACCCTTGTGAGAAGTTCCATAATACAGCAAGCATTATTGCGGATATAATTACAGTTACAATAACTCCTACAATCGCTTGTCCTTTTTTTTTCACTTTGTTATTTCACCTCCTAAAATACATCAAAATAATCTTTTTTTTCTTTTTTCTTTTTTGATTTTCCGTATATTATATTATCGTAAATATCATTTCCTTTTGAACTGAATAAATCCCCTCCAAATAAATCAGCGGGTTTTTTTCTTTTTATATTGGTTTTTTTCTGTTTTTTTTGATATTCTTTTATTCCCTTTATAGCTGCTTTTGAAGCTGCTTTTGATCCTTTAACAAATGCCTTTCCAGCATATTTTCCGCCTGCCCTTAATGTTTTTCCTGAGAATGAAGCAAATCTTTTCATGCCTGGCTTTGACTTTTCATAGCCTTTCTTTATTCCAAAACCTACTTTGCTTAAAAAATTTTTAGTCTTTTCTCTCCTTATATGGCTTTTTAGTTTTCCGATTGGTATGTATTCCATTCTATAACCTTATTTGTTTTGAAAACACCTGCAATGGATGAATTATTTTTTGTTTTGAAATTGTTGGACTTCTTGTTTTATTTCTTCTTTGTTTTTTTATTCTTTCATAAATTTTAATTCTTTGCAGTGCTTCCCTGTCTTTATCCCACCTATATCTCGACTCTTTATCCTTTAATGTTTTTTTGATTTTTTTTTTCACCCATTTTAATTTAACATATTTTATCCCTTTTATTTTTTTGGAAGGTATTTTTTCTTCTGGTTTTGTGTAATCCGCAATTCCTCTTTTCGTAACATAACTTTTGACTTTATAGGTTCCAGGATGAAGGGCTTTCTCAACGTAAAAATAATCCCCACCATAATGTTTATCAAGCCTCTTTTCAACTCTCCCGGCTGTTTTTCTTGGTGTTTTTGAAAATATATCATAATCTTCAGTATGTTTATCCAAATAATCTGGAAAATGAGCATTTAAAGCTCTTGCTCCGTATATTATATGACCTCTTCTTCTAACATTCCTTTTTATTATAGGCCCTATTTTGTTTTGTGTCTTATAATATTTCAACTTTTGTTTTTCGGTTAACATTAACACTCACCAAAATATTTTTCAAATAATCTTTGCATGATTATTTTCTTGTTTTTTTTTATTCTTTTTCTGTATTTTTTATATTTCTTTCTTTTTCTTTTTTTTTCTTTCATTTTTTATTTTTTTTTTTCTTTTATTAATTTTTTTATATGAGCTGAAAGATTTTGACAATATTCCTGTGGCCATTCCTGTCTGGATATAGCCGACATAAGGAACGCCAGCTCCAATCGCTCCAACCCCTCCTGTTAAAATTGTGGCTGGGATTATTTCCATCATATCATCAACTAAATCTTTTTTTCTTTTTCTTCTTCGCATTACAATAATCTCCTCCTCATCTCAATAGTAGGGCTTCTTAATTTTATCCCCTTGAGATATTTGCTATATTCTTTCATCTCTTTTTTTGTTATTTCAGGCTGTGTTGCCCTTCTTCTTAATCTTCTTTCTGTCTGATACAGGGAAATAGGATCAGAATAAGGCAGAAACTCAAAGAATTTCTTTTTTTTTTTGTAAATTTTTTTTGTTTTTGGCTTTCTTGGCTTTCTTCTTCTTTTTGTTTTAAAAGGAGGGAAGAATAAATAGGGATATATTGGTGGAATTTCTGGTGTTTTTAACTTCGGCTCTAATTTCCACGGAGGATATTTTGGTATTCCTAACTTCGGCTCTAATCTCCGAAAAGGCTTAATTTTAGGCACCATTCTTTGTGTTGTTTTTGAATCTAATTTTGTTCTTGCTCTTGTTTTTGGCATAATCTCTGAAACTTGTTTTGAATCTAATTTTGTTCTTGCTCTTGTTTTTGACATAATCTCTGAAAATTGTTTTGAATCTAATTTTGTTCTTGCTCTTGTTTTTGACATAATCTCTGAAAATTGTTTTGAATCTAATTTTGTTCTTGCTCTTGTTTTTGGCATAATCTCTGAAAATTGTTTTGAATCTAATCCTAATTGCGGTTTAAAATAAAATTTTGGCTTAATAGAGGGAATTGTCCTAACATCAAATCCCCTAAAATCAAATTTAAATAAATCAGATAGTTTAATATTAGAATCTAACCCTATTTTTATTTCGGTGGGATCTAATCTCTTTTTTCCAATAGAAGAAATAGAAAACGATGGTTTTTCTAATCTTAATCCTGCTTTTTTTCCTTTAAATTTAGGAAATTTTATTTCGGGAAATTCAAAAAATTCTTCGTAAATATAATCTGCTCTTAATTCAGGCATCAATTTTGAAAATCCTTTTGATTTGCTTTCAATAATTTTTCCTAATTTTGTAACATCTCCTATTTGTTTTATATAGAGGACATCTGGTCTTAATTTAGGATAATATTTAACAAATTTTGGTGTGATATATTTTGAATAAAGGCTAGTTGGTTTTTTTCCAACATATTCTTTGAAAAATATTTCTTTCTGTGTAGCCCCCATCCTTCCGATTCCCTTAATTGCCTTAACAACATCCAATGTTTCGTGTTTCCGTCTAAATAGGGGTAATTCTTTTTCACTAAATCCTTCTAATTGCTTTCCCCTAATCTGTTCCCATTTAATTGTTGAAATATCAATAGTGTCTGGCTCTGCTAATATTTTTTCTTTTTCAGAATAAATATCCCATTTGTCTGTTTGTTTTAGGGAGAGGGACGGTTGTGTTTTGAATTTATAACTAACAAATTCTTTTCCAATACGAGGGGCTTTGATTTCTCCATCTTTAATCTTAATTTTTTGTCTTCCAAAAAGATCCTTAAATGTAAAACCATAATCAATGCTTGCCCTTACATAAGTCATATCTGGTGTTATTTTTGAAACAGATGTCACGCTTCCGATTTGAGCAATATCATAACTTGTCTTTCCGATTGTTGTTCTCACAGATTTATATTTTGCCCCCTTAAAAATTCCTTCAAATTCTTGTAAAAAACCAATCGGCTTTCTCCCTCCAGCAATCATTAATTGGTGGTAAATGTCTATATCCTTATAAAGAGTTGTTGGTGTTTTTTCAAATGTAATCTCATAAGGGGGTTGAATTTCCATAAATTCTTGGGAATTTAACAAATTTAGTGATTTTAATTTAATTTCTGTAGGCAATAATCCCTGGGCTACATCAACTGCTTTTGTTCCAGTTTTTGCTCCTGCAATAAAAGAAGCTGTTTCTAAAAGGGTTTTTCCTGCAACCTCTCCTTTTTTTTTATAACTCGGAGCTAAATATAATTCCGTTCCTTTCATTCCAGCATAAATTGTTCCCCCAGTAAAAAGAGCAGCCTTGCCATACTTTTCTAAATTTTTTGTTAATATTAATGCTTTTTTGCTTTTTGTATATAAAGGCAAAATTTTTAAAATTTTCATGCTTGCTCCAATTCCTGCACCAGCAGCAAAATCTAACATATATGTTGAAGGCCTATATCTTAATTCGCTTCTAACGATATTTTCAGCTCCATAAAAAAATTCTCCTGCTTTAGAATAAGTATCATAAAGTTTTGGATATTTTTCTTTAATATCCGGATGTAATTCAAACGCTTCTTTTTCTACAGGTTTTATTGCTTTTTGTATATAAGGGGATAATGCTTTATTTACCTCTGCTGTAGGCACTATAAATTTTCTATGGTCTCCTATCGATATTTGTATATTTTCTCCGTATAATTCTCTCTCTAATTCTCTCTCTTTTTGTTTTTCTTTTATTTGCTGTTCAACAATTTTCCCATAAACGTCTCCTTCATACCTCTCAACACCAAAAGGCGATGTCATTTTATTTATTTCTTGTTTCAAATATTCTTCTTTTAAATAAGGCTGTTGTGCTTCTTCATATTTTTTCTTTATAATTTGGCCGTAAATTCCTTGAGGCTGCGGATGTAATAATTTTTGTTTTTCTATTTCTAATCTTTCTTTTGAGGGTATAATGGGTTCAGTGATTTTTATTTCTCTTTGTTCTTGTGTTGTCTGCTCTGTCGGCATAGAATAAGTAACCTTTCCTTCTTCAACTTTCTCCACTTTGACTGTCGGAGACAGCCCTGCAGAACTTCTTATTGCACTTTCCTGGACATATCTTCCGCCTACTTTAACAACTCTCGGTTCAGAGGCCTGGCCCAATATTTCCTGACCTCTGTAAAGAGGTTCATTACCCATTGTAAACCCCTCTTTTTAGAATTATTTTTCTTTTTCTTTTCTTTTGCATATATGATACAGGCTCCGAAATAAAAAAGATAAAGGAATATTGATATATTTAAATTTTTTTATATTTTTAATGGTGGGAGGATGTCACTACGAAAGAAAAGTTTATATATAAGTTATATATAAATTATTGATAAATTATAGATTGGAGGTAAAAATGCAAGTAGATATAGAGGATGAATTGTATCATAATTTAAAACTAAAATATAACCAGAATATTGATAAATTGGAGTATCCAAGTTTCAAAAATTGGGTTAACAGATTATTGAATGGATTTATCGTGAAAAAATAAAGTAAAGTGGTGATTGAAAATTGTTGAGGAGATGAGTGTTTCTGTATGTAAAAATTGTATCTACTATCATAAAAAAAAGAAGACATGCAGTTTAAGGTCTGATGAAAGGATTGAACCAAACCAGCACTGTTCTTTTTTTAAGATTGACCATAGAAAGCTGAGGAAAAATAGAACAGAAAAAGAAGAGGAGAGAAAAGAAACCAGCCTATATATTGATGAAAACATAATTGCAGAACAGATTAAAAAAAATAAAGAATCTCTTTTTTGCATTTATGATATCAAAAACAATTCTGTGAAATATAATGAGACTCTTGAATTGGAACATGAAACTTTTTATCCAATTGAATCGGAGGAAGTCCAAAAAGATGCCATAAAATTACCAAGCGGCATAGTAGAATATGGCACTGATGAAAAACTTGATATTGAAATAAAAGAACATATCAAAAAATGGCTGGATATTCCTAAAGAGGTATTACAGTTTGCTGTTTGGAATATCAAACGCAGCTGGGTCTATGAGAGATTTCATACATTGAATTATCTCAGGGCTTTAGGCGAGGCAGGAATGGGGAAAAGCAGGTTTCTTGATACATTAGGTTATCTTCATTACAAGCCGATAGCAACATCAGGAGCAACTACTGCAGCACCTGTATTCAGAATTATTGAAAAATGGAGAGGGACATTAATAATGGATGAAGCTGATTTCACTAAGTCTGATGAAGCACAGGACATAATCAAGATAATCAATATGGGCTATGAAAAGGGCAAATATGTAATGAGATGTGATATGGAGAATAAAAAGGATATAAATTTTTTTGACCCTTACTGCCCTAAAATATTAGCTACAAGAAAAAGTTTTAAGGACAAAGCGACTGAATCAAGATGTATAACCAGCATTATGAAGGGAACTAACAGAAAGGATATTAAATTTAATTTGAACAAAGATTTTTGGGAAAAAACAGAAGAATTGCGGAATAAATTATTATTATGGCGTTTCAGGAATTATCATAAGATAAATCCGGAAGAAGATATTGATTTTGAGATTGATGTTGAGCCAAGAATAAAACAGATTGTTAATAGTTTTATAACTCTATTTAGCACTGAGAAAGGACAATTAGATAAATTCAAGAAGTTCATTTTGAAATGTCAGGATGAATTAATTGAAGAACGAAAAAATACTTTTGCGGGCTTAATTGTTGAATCTATATATAGTATGTTGGAAGAAGGCAAAAATGACATATCAAACCAAGATATAATTGAAAAAGGCGGCTTGAATATCCATCCAAGGGGATTAACCAACACACTCAAAACATTGGGTTTTAGTAAGCCTGAAGTAGTGAAAATAGATGGAAAAAGTAAAAGATGTTTGCCATTAAAACCAAATCATTTGAATAATTTAATGAAAAGATACGGTTACGGTCGGTTACGGAGTTACGAAGGTTACGGTACATACGGTACAAAGGTAAAAAAAACTTACGATTATATGACATCACAAAAATCTGAAGATATGAAACTATCAAACATATTGTTGAGACCCTCCCTGAACCGTAACTCCGTAACCTTCGTAACCGAGAATATAAATTTTGATGATACAAGCCCTAAAAACACAAAAAAATATAAAATAGAAAATTTTTTTCCAGCCCAACAAGATATTTATCCGACCGTAACCTCCGTATCAACCGTAACCAACCAAATTTTAGCGGTTTTGAAAAAAAAACCAAATAGTTCTACAGAGGAAATTTCAAAGGCAACCTCCATTTCCACTGGAGAATTATATCCCACTTTGCTAAAAATGAAAAAAGAAGGAATTATCTTTTGCCCGAAAAAGCTTGATTATTGGATGTTGATTGAATAAAAATGAAAAAAACCCAAAACACAACATATAGTGGTATGCTTAAAACTTTTAAGCAGCCATATTTTTGCAAAAATAAAGAAAGAATGAGGTTTTAGAATTATTGATTTTGCCATGATAGAATTCTAAAACACTGAAAAAACCACCTTTTTTTCCTCATTCCTTTAAAAAATGCAAATTAGAACATGCCCGTTTTGTGGCGAAATAATTGAACGAAAAGGGAAGATATATTGTTGTCCTTCATGCAAGATAAAAAGTTATATTTTACGGAAAAAACGGGTAAATAAGGTGAACAAACAAGGGTGATGAACCATGAAAAAAACAACAAAAAATAAGATTAATAAATATTCGAAAATAGTGTATTCCAATATATTAATATGTTTAATATTTGGGGGATTTGTATCAGCCATAATTTGCACATTTAATTTTGCCCTTTCCTGGCATAATATTGATTTGGCCTATAATGCTTCCCTGGTTGTTAACGATCTCAATAATGCCGGCATCCAAACTATTGATTACAGAGATTGGAAGGATCAGTATGATATAAACGAATCTGCTATAATGACTCTAACCGAAGGATATATCATAGGAAGTCAAGGAGTATGGAAGTTTTTTTTTTTTACGATGTTTAGCGTTATAATTTTTTTCACTGCATTTGGTGAATATCATTTTCATTTCAAGAGGTGATGTATATTGCAAAACATTTGATCGTATTTAATAGTCAATATTACAGGGAAATCAAGCAAGAAATTGAAGATAAAAACCTATCCGGAGTTACAGAGCTTT
>CAYPRJ010000011.1:0-19808 GCA_964413095.1 Candidatus Woesearchaeota archaeon | reverse complement strand
CAATTAATATTCCCACAATCAATATCCTTACAATTAATATTCTCACAATTAATATCCCAACAATTAATATTTCTACAATTAATATTTCCCATAACTTTTAAATCAAATCTTTTTCCATTTTTTCCTAAAATACTTCCTTCTACTTTCAAATCTTCATTAAAAGTTGTATCTTCTGTTAGTATTAAGTTTCCTTTTATTGTTTTCATTTTATTTATTATTTTTATTTTTGAATATAAAGATGCTCTATTGAGCATCTATTTGTTTTTGCATTTCAAGGAAAGATTCCACTATCATCTTGTGCATCTCCTTGAAATCAGTATCTTTTCCTTGTTTCGTTGCTTCACATACGAGGTCTTTTGCAACCATTAAGCAATTCACGTTGTCCACATGGCTTCTTGTATCTTCGTATTTGTTTCCTGTGTTTGATCCTTTTTTTGAATCTAAGGATCTTATATATTTCACTTTCTTAACCTTCATCTTTTTGCCTTCTCCTTCTTTTTCAGAGAATTCTACTTCTGCAGGTAGTTTTCCACTAAGGAATCTTACAACTGCCTCTGTAGTTCCTACGCAACTATCATCTTTTTTTCTCAAGTAATGGCCATATGGACCTTTCTTTGCTGCTACGATTGTTTCTGTCATTGTTTTTCTCCCAACAGGTTTCCGTGTTTGCCTGTTTTGATTTATTTCTATATAAACTCACTAAGTGAGTTTTTTCAATTCCTGGAATAAATTTATATTTTATTCCATTTGAATATGTTATTTTCAGCATTCTAATACCTCGTTACTTTCATTTACTTCTTCTAATTTGTTACATAGTTTTTTTAATAATTTTCTATCTTCTATTTTGGTTGTGAATAATATCTTTTGCATTTCTTTTTTATTTCCTTTTTTAATTGCTTTTTCAATATCTTTTAATTTTATTTTATTTGTCATTTTATTTTTTATCTCCTTTTTTTGTCATTGTTTTCCCTCGAATCTTATAATTATTACACGTTTTCTCCCTTTTTAAAACCTTCTATGATATCCTATATAGCATTTAATCTATTATTTCTCTTGTTTTTTTATAATTTGATGCTTTTTGTTTGACTTCTTTTTGAACACCTCTAATCCTTTTCGGTGTTGGTTCTTTGACTACTTTCCCTCTTGTCTTTTCTTTTTCTTCTGATTCTATTCTTTCCAGGATCCTACTTTCCAATTTCTTCCCTCGATAATGAAATCTAAATGATTTCTCTTCTTCTTCTATTGATATCTCTCTTGTTTTATCTGCCATCTTTTACCTCATTATTTATTCTATCATCACTAATGCAACTAATACCCACACTTTCTAAAAAATCACTCATCTTTATTTGAATTCTCCTTATTTGTTTTTCTATTCTTTTTGAGTAGTTTTTTAAATTGTTTTTTAGTTAAATTTTCCACGAATGTATTGTTGTAATGCATTCTTCTTCCATTCAAAAATCCTGGATTCTTTTGAATTATCCTTATTGTTTCTTGTATGTGTTCTTCTTTTTCTTTTGAGATGTTTTTGTATTTTTCTCTTTCTTTTTTCTCTGCTTCTTTTTGTAATTTAATTGATTTTTTAATTTTATTTAATTTCTTTTCTAACTGCTTCTTTCTTTTATTCTTTTCATCTATACTTTCTATGTGATTATCTAATAAATCCCTTATGTATGGTGCTATTTGGATTCCTTGTGATTTGAGTTCTTCAACAGTATCTATATATAATCTGATAGTGTATGGTTTTTTATCTCTCATAGTTTTTTTACCTCAATGATTTTTTCTTTTTTGAGAGTGATCTCTTTTCCTTTTTTATCTATGAATTTGACGAACATATCTCCTTCTTCAAGAATTCGTGCAGTATACACTTTCACTTTTTTGTTTTGAGTTAAGGTTAATAGTTTATACTTTTTTTTGTTTTGAAATATCTCCATTGGATTCTCCTTCACGTTCTTTTTTCTTTTCTTCTATTTCTGGTTCTTTTTCTGGTTCTTTTTCTGGTTCTGAAATAAACTTAAGAATTAACTCTTGTAGTTTTTCTGTCATAGATGTTTCAAATAAAAAACATCTTAGCTTAAATTCTTTCCATATTTCTTTCTCTATTGATATTGAGACTGCTTTTTTCATATCTACTTAAAAACTCCCCTATTTAAAAAACTTTCTTTATTTCTTTGTTTCTTTATTCCTTGGATATATGTTATTTATATACCTAAGATGTCTTAGATGTCTTATATTCCTTTTTTCCTTTATATCTTAGGTCTTATTTAGTTTTCTTGCTCTACCTCTATCTCTATTTTCCTACTTCTCGTCGGTGTTTATTATTATTATTATTATTATTATTATTATTTATTAGTATAGTAGTAGTAGTAGAGACAGCCGTCGGATGGCTGTCGCACCCTTTTATTACATTTTTCTGCTTTTTTTCCATATTTATTATTTTAATTTCATAAAGATGTAAATTCCATAGGTGTCGGATTATTCACTGTTTTCGTAGAAATAGTGGTTGAAAAATCAACAATAAAGGTTTTAAATGCTGGAAAACTTTAGAGTAGTAACTAAAGGAAATGTGGTCGTACCAATTTCACAACTATAGGGATTACGACCCAACATTTCTTTTTTTATAATTATTTCTTGTTAATAAATGGCATATCTCTTATACCTAATATTCCACAAACTGTTCCTACTTCTATTGTCAATCTTTGTAATGCGTTAGCCAATACAACATCTCCTTTTAGATAGCTCCCAATTGTTCCCATAATTGCTGCTGATCCAATTAAAAGTGTTCCTATCTTAGTTTTGGATGTATACCATTTCTTTTTTCCTTTTGCTTTTTCCATTATTTAACCTCCATTAAATTTAATTATATCAGTATTTCTCTTATTTGATATTTAGTTTTAAGTTTTGAATTTGGATTAATTATTTTATCTGTCTGTGGTTCTATTATCCATACTTTTTTATTTTCATCTATAAAAAAATTAAATGCATGTGTTTTTGAAATTGCTAATCCTACACTGGCTCCATGAAACTTGTTTTTTATTCTTCCTAATAAAACTAAGGCAAAATCATCACAATCGTAGATTTCTTTTTTGTATTTATTAAAACTAACATTGTCTGATTTTAGAAATTTTTCTATTTCTTTTTTGTTTATTAATTTGTAATGTCTATCAAGGATTCTAATTCTTTTTAGATTATATTTTTTAAAAAGGTTTATTATTTCTGTTTTAGTTATTTTATTAGTATCTATGTCTTTACTAAATTTAAATATTCTTTCTAAAAATTGTTTTATTAATTCAATTGATTTCATATTTGAAATTGTTTATCCTCCCTTGTGTTTATTTTTGAGTCATTAATAAAATTATCTAAATCTCCATTTTCTTTGTGGATTTCCATAGTTCTATCACTTACTTCTTTTAGTGTTCCTTTTTCATATTGTTTTTTTTCTGACTTTGCACTTGTTTTATCATCTTGTATAGACACCCCAAAATATTTTCTTGTTTTCATATCTTTTTCAGTTCCATCTTTAATTATTCCATCGTATTCTATTTCTCCATTGTCTTTTACTTTTATATAAATTATTCTATGGCTTGATTTCCCTTGCTCTTTAGGATATTTATCTAAATCTTTTATTATATCTTTAAATCTATCCACTTCTCCAACATATTCTTCTGGAATTGGAAAATCTATTTTTGTTTTTATATCTACTCCGTTTGATTTATTTACTCCTAAAGTTTTAACTTTTTCAATTTCATTGTTATCCCCTATTACTTTTTCAATTCTATTGTTTTTTTGTTGTTCTGTTAATCCTTTTTTTCCATTTCCATATTTTGAAACAAAACTTTTAATTCTATTTTCTATTTCTTTTGTTATCATTTTATTTTTTTATTAATTTAGTTATCTTTTTTCCATACTTTTTTTCAAGTAATTCTTTTACTTCATTTTCCCATTTAGGTTTTTCTGTTTCTGAATTTAGATATTTTTGTTTCAAACTTAATCCTAAGTTATCTTCTCCATACTTACATTCTGTATGGATTCTTAAAAGACCACTTTTTTCTTCAATTTTTTTTATTTTTACTTCCATTTTGTCCTCCTATAATTTAATTATCCATTTGATGTTTGCATTTAATTACTCCTTGAACTAAATCTGGATCTGAATTATCTGTTTTTATTTCTACTTTCCAAATTCCTGAGGCATCTGGATAAGTTCCTCCATCGCTTATATCTACCTCTGTATCCAATGTTTTTCCAGTATTTGTTATTGTATTTTTCAAATCCCAACTGCTCGTTCCAGTATTATAATGATATAATTTTATTTCTGACAATTCTGTTGCATTTAAATCTTCATCATCAACTGCTGGATCCCCTATACTTACATTATGATTGTGACTTCCAACAACATAACTTCCATCTCCATGTCCATGTAAATCTGTTTTGTAACTCCCATCTCCATGGCTGTGTGATCCATGAGTATGAGCATATATATTTTGTCCAGTTCCGCAATGATATGTGATATTATAATTATCATCATAAAAATGAAACCATCCTGTTCTATTTGAGGAATATGATTCTCCTATTGAATAATAACGAACAGTATTATTATTCAGACTTTGATTTCCTTCGTTATATGAACTTCCACTTGGAAATTCTACTGTTAAATCTGCTGTTTGAGAACTTCCTGTCATATTTGCTCCTAAACACACTGCTCTTGTTGAATAAAGACTTGGGCCTCCTGTAATATTTTCTACTGAATGGCTGAGTGCTTGATTATTATAATCATCTATATGAACTGTATAACTTGCCCAAACACTTACTCCTGAAACAGAATTTGGGGTTTGACTTCCACTTGTTCCTGATACCCAAGGATCATCAGTTGCACTTGATCCAGTAAAAGTTGGTTCAGTATCCTCCTCAGTCGCAGTTCCAGCTGAACTTCTAAACCCATCAACATCATAATCTAATGTAAAACTATTTACTCTATTGTTTCCTGCTTCGTCTTCAATAAATGCACTTGGAAGATAGGCAAATATTCTTAATGGTACAGAGTTGTTTGCATTAATCATTTCACTAAAAGTTAAAACATTACTTGTTCCCTGCATAAATGTCTCTTGTCTTTTTTGATTATTTTCGAGTTCTGCTAATCTTTGTTCTATTTTTTTTGTTTTTATTGAGTATTCTTTGTTTGTTACTTCTAAATTTAAATATTCTTTTCCACCTTTTGTTCCTCTTTGAACACTCACAATTCTTACTTCCTCGTTGTCTAATCCCTTTGTTTGAGAATTAAGAGTAATTACATCTCCTGATTCTACATTTAAGTTATAATTAATTACTTCAAATTCATAAACTTTCACTGGGTCTTTATATTTTGCTACTAATTTATCTGCTAATTCATTTGCTTCGTCTTCACTCATTATTGTTGGTTCTCTAACTATTTTAGTAATTGTTCCATAAGTAGATTGACTTGTTGCATCTTGTCCATGTGCAGAAGTAGATTTAATTTGTTCATCTCCATCTCCTTTTCCATAAACTTTTACATAATTTGCAATAGGATAAGATTTTCTTGCTACTACATTTTTCATATGGATTCCATCGTTTAATGTTGCTTGACTTGTTGAATTTCCCTTATGATTTAAAATATCTACTTCATCATTTGTGTAATCTATTTGTATGTCTTGTCCTACACGATCTATTAATCTTTTTAAAGCATTAAATAAACTATCTCCTTCACTTATCCGAAAATCTATATCACTTCCTGTTTCTGTTGTTCCTGCTGTAAAATAATTAGATTCTCCTATAATATCTCCTGCTATTGTTGCACTTGCTGTTGAAGTATAAGGACTATTTGAATAAGTTCCATTTTCTTTTCCCAACCAAACTTCATAACCATTAATTGTTGCTGAAATTCCTCCTGCATCTAAATAAGAAATACTATCAATTATTCCTTTTAATTCGAGAGTTCCATTTCTATAAATATAAACTTCACTTCCTGATTCAATTAATCCCCTTTTTGATTCACTTGTTCCAGAAATATTTAATCTTGCATTGTTTAGATCGTTTAAATTATTTTCATAAGTAAATCCTATGTCTGCGATTATTGTTCCTGTTTGTGGTGTTCCATGTGGGTCTTTTACTACATTTATAATATATGAACTCATTTTAACTCCTTAAGCTGTTGTTGCATCTCTAAACTTTGCTGTCCAACCTGCATCTAAGTTTGTTGTAGATATATTTGCTGAACATCCATCTCCACTTGCTAATTTAATTATTCCGAATCCATCTGTTGTTTGAACTGCACTTGTTTGAGTTCCATTTATTGTTGTGTAATTATACTCACTTACATAGACTCCATCTCCCGAATCAACCATTTTAACAAAACTTACGACTATTGTA
The DNA here is from genome assembly GCA_964413095.1 of Candidatus Woesearchaeota archaeon. Lineage (GTDB taxonomy): Archaea > Nanobdellota > Nanobdellia > Pacearchaeales > GW2011-AR1 > CAYPRJ01. The sequence continues at coordinate 13,427 of CAYPRJ010000011.1, read as the reverse complement.
TCTTCTGTGCTTAATGCACTTGCTGGAATTGTTATTTCATTTCCTTCGTTATCTGAAATTGTTACATCACTTTCTCCATCTGAAACATCCCCACTTATTTCTTCTATAAATGTTGTTGTATTTCCCTCATTTTCCTTATCATCTCCACCATCTGTATATGTTTTTTGAGTGTCTGAAAATAAAACCCCTATTAATGTTACAAAATTTGCTACATAATCCACGAAGTTTGTTCTTCCTCCTGTGTGTGTTTTTTTAATGTTCTGGCCTATTCCTAAATAGAATTTATCACTTTCCCAATATAATTTTTTAAGTTTATAAGTTTCACTAAAATGTTTACTAAGATCTTTATAATTGTCGTTTTTATTTGTTCCAAAAAAAGTTCCATTCATAACTATTGATTTTGGTGCGATTCCTCCACCACTTACAAAAATATGATGTCTTTGATAATCTATGTTTGTTACTGTGTGGTTTGATTGGATTTCATCATCAAAAGTATTCGGATTGTTCGGAAAATTAAAAGTATCTGCTGTTCCCTCGTAATTTGATATTTTTATAACCATTTACATAACCCTCTCATAATCTTGTTTATTTGTATTTGATAATTTAAAATCAATCATTTCTCCTATTTTACTCAGTAATGCTTCTCCACCTATTGCTCCTGCAATTGCTCCTGCTCCTCCACCAATTGCTGTTCCCCAGGGTCCGAAAGAACTTCCACCTAATGCTCCGAGTTTCATTCCACCCCAAGCTCCTGCCCAAGAACCCCCAATACTTCCTGCTGTTTCTCCCATTCCTTGTTTTCCTCCTGCGAATTCTCCTACTTCTATTGCTGTTTTAACTCCTAATGTTGCTATTCCTGCACCCACTTTTCCTTTTGTAAATACTCTGGTCAATAAACCTAATGCTCCTGCTACTCCCCATTCATCTACAATAGATCCCATTAAATCAAACTTAATTCCTACTTTTGCTGAAATATCCTTAACATTATCTGAAATCCAAGACCAAGTTTCACTTATTCCCACTAAAATATCTCCTAAATCATCTAATACTTCATTTGAGAATTTTCTAATTTTTCCTTCGTTTTCTTCTACCCAACCTACGAATTTATTAAATGCTTCTGAAACTGTTTCAAATGCTGGTGCTAATGCTCTTCCAAGACTTCTTTGTAGTTCTCCACCTGCTACTTTTAGTTTAGCCATTGCTCCTGCTGTTGCTGGTGCCCCTTTTGCGATTGCTACCATTGCTCCTCCACCTGCTACTGCTAATACTCCCATTCTTTTAGAAAGTGATAACGCTCCTTGATTTAATCTTTCAAAATCTGAATTAACTGATTTAGATGATTTTTCTACATCTTTAAACCCATCTTCGATTCTATTTAAACCACTTTCTATTTGATTTGTTTGTATACTTCCACCAATTTCTAAATTTCCTACTTCAACCAACGTATTTCTCCTTTGTTTTTATTTACCATTTTCCTTGCATTTGATTTATTTTGTTTTGTACTTCTCTTTCGTGTTCCATTTTTTGATTTACTACATCTTCTATTTGAAGAATGTCTATTATATCACTTGGTTTAGACTTTCTGAATTCTACTGGACTTATACCCATTTTTGAGCATCTGTATTTCATCCACAGAAGTGTTTCCTTTTTGTTCTCAAACTTTAATTCTTGATTTGATTGTAAGGTCTGAATCTTAAATATCAGTTTTTTTTTACTTCTGGATCTGAATTATCTATTTTATTAATCCTTTGAATTATTTTTGTAAATACTGCAGGTTTCAATTTGCTTAATAAATTCCATCTTTGGTCTTTATTAAGGTCTTTCCATTCTTTGTCGAGATTTAAAATCTTTTTTATGTTTTCTTGGGTATATGGAACTTTTACTAAATTTCTAACTTTACATTGTGTAAGTTTTTTAAAGTTCTGTTTGTTTTTTCCATCCTTGTCTGTTTCCATATATTCATCTACCCATTCGCTTTCTTCCCCAGCTGTTACTGGTTTATAGCCGAACTTACGACCTTCTATTTCAAACTCTATGATTTCTTCATTAACGAAGTCATTTTCATACGTCATTTTTAACCTCCTGAATTTAATTAATAGTCATCGTGACTATCATCTGCTTCAATGCTACAACTCAATGGTTTTCCTATTACATCAACATTTGTAATTCCTTCCATATTTGTTTGGCTTGTTGCTGCATCCACGTAAGTGCTTGTAAATTCAAATTCACAATCATCATTTGTATCTCTTATAAATTCTAACTTACAATTGCTTATTGCTGTGGCTCCATCCCAGTCATCGAAGTATGTGTCGTCTTTTTGATTAAGATTAAATCTGAAATTATATCTTAATGCTCTTGGAATTGGTTCTCCAATAGATGTATCTAATGTTGCATTAGCGTATCTTGAGTCTTCTTCTTGAATTCCATTATCTATTGTGAATTCTCCATTATTGACTTCTGTTACTTCTGAATCATCCCAAGTAACTTTTGCCATTCTGAATTGAAAAGCATTTTCAGTTGGACTTGATACACTTGATACACTTGTTCCTGTACTTGCTGATTGTGCTACACATTCTGCTGTAACTTCAATAAATCCTTCTGTTGCTCCAATACCTTTTGAAAAGTTGATAGTCAATCTTTTTATTACGCATCCAGATAAAGTTATAACATGATCTGTACTTCCTCTTTTAGCCCATTCTGTTGTAAAACTTGTTACATCATTTTTTGTACTGAATGTATGTGTATAATAAGAACCATTGTCTGTGTTGGTTACTGTACCATGAGCACAATATTTCAAAAACTTCCAATTTGTTGGATTAAAAGTTAATGTAAAATTCCAACTTTCTGGTCCTTCTTCTAAACCTTCTAACTCTCTTGAATCTGCTCCTGCATTAAGAACTTCTTGCCAGTTTTTTGAAAAATCTGGAGTAATTCTTTGATTCTTTCCAAACATAAAACCATTATCTGCCATAGTGTTTGAATCAAGTGTTGCATATCCTCCATCTTCTTCTACAACTGCAATTTGTTCTCTCTGTCCTATAAAATACTCTGTCATTATTTTTTAACCTCCATTTTGATTTAATTAATATATCTCTCCCACATTTATTCCTTTCACTTCTATTTCAACTACCTTATGGTAACATTGTAATTCTGAATCAAATCCTCTATCTCTTGGTGTTGAAAGTAAAGTATAATTATAAAATTCTGGGTGTAAATCATCTTCATTCTGTTTCAATGCTCGTGTGATTTCATAAGCAATATAAGTTCCTAATTTCTCTCCTGAATATTTAATCTCATCTATTGTAAAAACTTGATCTTCTTTTGTCCAAATGTCTATTTGAAAATTATTAATACTCTCTACATCTGAATCATACCTCCCTAATCTTTTTCCTGTTCCTCCTACTGATATAATATTTATTCTTGGAAAACTTGTAGAACTTAGTGTTTTTTTTGCTTTGTCTGGATATATCCAATTTGTTGTTCCTTGTTTGTAAGATATTGAAACATTATCGCTTCCACTTGCTGTTGGGGAGTAAAATACTACTTTTTGGTTCTGATGGTCTATTCTGTAGTCCTTCCACTTGGTTTGGTCTGTTCCGTCTACTGTGATGCTTGTAATGGCTTGTACACTCCCTTCTGGTGCTGTTAGGTTATATTCTGTGGCATCTCCATCAAAGATTTCAGTATTAGTATCCTCTGCTCTTGCTCTTGGATCTGTCAATTTAGTTCTTAGAAAATCTACTATTACATCTTTTGGACTTATGAATACACTCATTTGTTTTCCTCTTGGGTTTAAATTGTCCTCTTGGACATTTAAAATAAATATTTATTTATTATAAATGTTATTGTTATTTTTTGAATGCCTTGTTTAAATATCTTTTTACCCATATGTTTTTGACTTCGTAAAGCGAGGGACGAAAGTACGGAGTCGCTTCTATTCCTTTTTTTGCAATCTTCTTTTGAACAGGATAAGCTGCATTTTCATCTCCTAATACTCTTCTTGCCCATCCTTTCAAACTTTCTATATCTTTTACGGTATGTGGTTTAGTCCCAAATTCCACATCTTCAGCATAAGTTACCCCTGCAACTAATTCATATTTATTAAATCCTCTAATTGACGGATTTAAAATTATTGAGTTTCTTAATGTTCCTATATCCACAGGACAGTTTTGTTTTGCTATTTCTTGCATCTTTAGCATAGAATCATATAAAACTTTTTTTAATTGATCCTTAACTTTTTCTTGATTTAATTCTTTTTTTATTGAAAATTGTGCTTTCATTTTTATTCCTCTAAGTTAATATTTCTTATTACTCCAGTTCTAAAAACTTCTTGTCCTAAAACATATCTTTCTTCTGGAATTGCTTCTATTCTCCATTGTTTTCCATCTGATGCTTCGAGTATATCTCCTACTTGAACTATTAATGTTCCATTTCCTGTGATACTATCTGGATATTCATGATAAAAAAGAGCCTTCATATTTCCAGATACTGCTAATCCCATTTCATGTATTTTTCTATCTTTTTTTGAAATATTAATCAAAACTGTGTAAATTGTATAACTTTCTGTTGTCTTACTTGTCACTCCACCCATTGTGTCTACTGATTCTGTGTATCTTTTTAATGTAAATTCTTGCTTATTTTCTTCTATCTTTCCTTGAAGATCATCACGATATAATGTTTCGGCTACACCTTGATAATAATCTACTGAAATCTTTTGGTCATCCCATACAGGATCTAAAAAATTAATTTCAGTCCCTAAGGTATTATGGCTAACAGTATATCCTACATTTTCAATTAAAAATAATCCATCTAAATATACTTTAAATTTATCTGTTTCTGTTTCTCCTGTGTTACTTAAAGTTAGAACTCTATTTTCTTCTCCTTCTGTTCCGTTACAATCACTTCCAGATAAAGTTTCCTGATTAAATGTTGACATTATATTCTTAAACGACCTCTATTTTTATTTCCACTATTTTTTATTAAGATTTTCATTTCACTACAATTTGATTCCTGGGTAGATGTTGCCATTTTAACCTACCTTAAGTAAACCATTACTTCCTATATTTAATTTTTGATCTGTAGAAGGATACTCCATATTTGTTGTATTTATTGATGCATTAAACAACGTTGTTCCTGTTCCTGTCCAATTTATATTTCCTGTTCCTAAATTACAATTACTTGTTATATTACAATAATCAGACATATTTAATTCCCAATTTGAATCTGCTCCTGGACAATCACAACTATCTACTGCTGCTTTTTCATAAGTAATACCATCTCCAGAATTATATAAATCCTCCACTTCACTTGCACTTAAGGTTTCATTCCAAAATCCAAGCTCATCGACTAAAGCATTATTTAATGGTTGCCCTCCTCCGTGTCTATCAAGAAAACCAAAATTATTATCTGCATTACTAATATTAAAATTACTCAGGGAAATTTCAGAACACAATCCTCCATTCCAATATATTCTTGAACTTGAAGAATTCATAGTTATAACATAATGAGTCCATTCTTCAGAAGGAGTTAAATTATTACAAACATTCTGTTTCAATGATGAATCATCATAACATCTTAATCTAAAATTAGTATCACCAATCCATTCACGAAACTCACACTCTCCATCACTATCTGGATTACCAGAATCTGAATTATGAAAAATATGGTCGTCAGTCATAGCACCTGTTCTATAAACCCAAATAGAAGCTGTAACTCCATCTGCACCAAAAAAATCTAATTGTGTATCAATAAAATCTGAACCTTTCGCTTCATAAGAATTCCCTATTATTCCATCAACCCAATTATCACTATTCATTGTAAAATTGTTACTTCCAAAAACAGATTCTTCTGCATTAGTTCCAGAGGTTTCATTAAATTTATAAAATCCTTCAAGTCCTTCATTTAAATTTTCTGTCCAAGAAGATGGATCAAATAATCTTATTTCATATTTTTCATAGTCTGAATCAATATCATATTGTGCTGCTACTGAATCTGGACCATAAGGCCAACCTACCCAAGCCCATCTATAACCAGATTGTAAGTCTAATTCCATATTTTTTCCAAACTCTAAATGTGTTTCATTTCCATCTAACTTTCTTTTAGATTCTACATCTGTCAAGTCATCAGCAGCATATCTATAAAAATATCCTGAACCATTATAAACTTCAATAGTATGGCTTATAGGGAATAATTCTTCTGCTTCGATATCTCCATCAAAATAGTAAAGATCTTTGATTACAGGCCCTCTTTGATACGGTGTGACCCTTTCTATCCACACTTCGTTGGTATTATTGTTATAAGTATTATTAACTGTTATTCCAGACTTATCTCTATACATAATACTTGTGCCATCAAATAAACGATTTTGTTCTCTACCTGCTACTGTCCATATCCAAGAATAATCTTCGTGAGGAACATAAAAAGTAGTTTGGTCTTCATCAACACGAATTTTTACTTGGTCTGTTAATTGAATATAAACTATTCCACTGGCCAGTATTGTTAAAAGAATAAATCCTAAAGTTATTTGTGTTTTATTGACCATTTTAACATTTTATGATGAACAGATCTCTCCTCCACTATCAAATTTTATACAATCCACACTTGTCATATTATTACTTGAAACATCTAAATTTCCTCCTAATTCTGGAGTAGTATCTTCTACTACATTTTGTAAAAATAATCCTGTAGCCCAATCATATATTTGGTCTGCTGTACTAAGATGTGTTGTATCTCCATTACTTGGGGTATCTGTTGGAATATCTCCTACTGAATCATACCAATTATCTGCTACATCCAAGGTATTTCCATCATAACTGATATAATCCCCTGCACTTAAAAAATTACTTGGTGTTAAATCACTTTCTGTATTTAAATCATCCCAATAATCACTTGAATGAACATTTAAACTTCCTTCATTTGATTGATCTATAAAATTATTTGTAACCCAAGAACTATCCCAATTAAATTCTGTTCCATCTAAAGATAAATTACTTCCTGCAGTGTAAGTTGTGTCTGTGTCGATTACTGGTTCAACATCACAAACAAGATCATCTCCATCAAATTTACACCATTTATCTGTGGTGAGTGTTCCCTCATTTAGACTAAAAGTTGTACTTGCTAAATCTAATAATGTTCCACTTGCAGCATATTCTGTATTTGTATCCCTATCGTCTATGGTGTTATTTAAATGAGTTTCATTAAAGTTTAAATCTATTTCTCCACTATTCGAACCATTCAATAAATAAGGTGTTAAATCTGTTAATACAGCAGTTATATCTCCTCCCCCTGAACCTGCTTCACTTAAACATTTATCTCCTTCAATACAAATATCATTTCCTGTTGTTACATTAAAACTTCCTACATTTGAATAATCTAAATATCCTATATTTTCACAATCTCCATCTGCTGAACAATTATCTAAATAATAACTTCCGTGTTCTCCATCTAATAGGTCTGAGTTATTAACATTTAAATTACTTTCTTCTGAACTTAAAATATAATCAGGGATTGTTGTTGAATTATAAAAATTAAAAGGATTTGATTTAGAATAAAATAAACTATTTAACCAAGAATTGATTACTCCTAAATTTCCATCTGCTTGTTCTTCTAATTCTGAAGAATTATAAAGGGAATCTGTAATAATATTATTTTCTCCAGAACTATTTATTCCTGTTAATTGACTTGCGTTTCCATAATAGTTTCCTGATATATTAATATCTGTTCCATTATAATAAGGTACATCTGAAATGTTATAATAATCTCTCATTTCTATGTTTTCCGTTGGTGTCCAAGCTGTTATAATTCCCATTAGAAAGATTAAAATTATTGATAATATTATACCTGTTTTCTTCATGTTATTTTTTACCTTTTATTGTTTATTTAATTTATTGTTCTTTTTTTAATTATGAAGATCCTAATATTGCGGGTCTTGCTTGAATTCTCTGTAATAAATTATCTCTTTGTTTAATTAATGAATTTGTTACTTGTGCAAAATGAGTATAAGGAACACCTTTTTGTATACTAAATTCTCCTATGGAATATCCTGTTGCCACGGTATATGTTTGACCCATCATTCTTATTGCTAAGATTATCCCTGCAACTATTTTCATTAATTTTTTGAATATCTCTCTTGTTTGGAGTTTTATTATTTTGCTATTAACTGCGTGAGTCAATATTAATTCATCTACTGTTATTTCTCCTGTATCTGTCCCAGTTATTTGAGTAACTTCTCTGTTTCCATCCATTCCATATATTTCAATCCAATCATTCACACTAAAATTACTTGCATCTGATACACTTAAAGTTACACTTGTTCCTGCTGCTGAACTTGCTGTACTTAAGGTAGTTTCTGTATCACTTTCTTCTAACCATCCATAAAGATATTTTACTGCTATGGCTTTTTGTTTATCTTTAAAGCTTGTTTCTTCTGGACTTCCACCTACATTATCTAATTCTATTTTTCCAGAAGATTTAGATATTTGAACATTATCTTCAATAGTTATGTCCGTTCCGTCTATTTTTAATTCTTTTAGTGACAATAAAGGTGTTTTAGGAATCATTAATCTTCCTGAACCATTTCCATCTAAAAAATCTATTTCTTCTGTAGGTGTAAATTTTGTATTTAATATTTTTTCTGTTTCATATTCTACATCACATATTATTTCTCCTACATCTGAATCTGAAATCTCTGAAGTATTTAATCCCATTAAAACATCTCTAACATTTTCCACACTTATGAATCTTGTTGGTTGTTTTGTTTCATAATTAACAACTATCTTTTGACTATCCCAGACAGGGATTAATATTGTTATTTCTGTTGATTCTGAATTATGACTTACTGAATATTCTGAATCTAATTGTAAATAAAGTCCATCTAAATATACTGAGAATTCTGTTTGTAATGTTAATCTTTCATTTTCAAGAGTTATGACTCTGTTTGTTTCCGAGTCTGATCCTGATGCGTCTGCCCCTGTATATGTTTCTTGTGTTGTCATTTTATAATAACCCTTTTGTTATTGCCCCTACCAATCCTGATATCACTGCAATCCCTACTCCTCCAACTGTTACTGCCCATGGAGGTAACCTATTGGATAAATGATTATAAAGTTTAGCATTTGTTTTTTTAAGATCCTTAAATTCTGCTCTTATTTCTTTCCTAAAATCTAAAAAATCTTCTGATAAATTTTGCACCATGTTACGGGTAACCTTTTCGAATGCAGAGCCATTACTTTTTACCATATTTCTTAATTAATTTCTTTTCCAAGTCATCTCTTATTGGAATTGGTTTATTTAATTCTATAGAATTAATCATTTTCTCTTTTGTAGGAAATAATTTAAGAATATCTTGTGCAGTTTTTTTTCCAATCCCTTTTATTTTTTTAAGCTCTTTAATAAAATTATTCTTTACTGGTTTCTTTTTTGCTTCTTTTTTTTTAAGAATCTTTGTCTCTGCTTTTTTTCCATTTACTGTGGTTTTCACACTTTCTTCTTTTTCTTCTTCATCCATTTTTGTTAATCCTTTATTTATTCCAACTTTTTCTGGTGCTTCTATTTGTTCTCCTTGTCTTACTGTGACCCATCTATATTTAAGAGGTTCTCCTAATCTTATTTTTTTTGGCTCTGATGATTTATTTATAAATTTCATTTTTACTAATGTATTTATTTAATATTCTTCTACTACAAGATAAACCGTGACTTCATCGTCTTCTGTTCCACTTGCAATTGTTAACTTAACTCTTCCAGAAACTACAAAACATTCGTATTTTGCTGTGTTTCCACCTTCTGAGTCACTTAAATCAATTGCAGAACCTGTGTTGTCATGTACTGCTACTCTTGGATAATATACTGCATCCGTACTTGCAGAACTTAAATCCAACACTTTTTGGCTAACTGGCCCATCTGAGTCTAAGTCTACTGTACAACTATTGCTTGGATAATCTACTTCAACAGACAATATCTTTCCAGTTATTGGTCTGCTATAAGCAGTTGCGTCTCCACTTCCATCTATTGCTCCTGAGTCTATCTTAACTCTTCTTATGTTTGACATTTTTTTTCCTCATATTTAATTTTGAGTTTTAAGTCCTCGCGACCTCTTGTTTTTCTAAACAAGAAAAAATAAAAAAATAAAAAATTAATTTAAATCCAATTCTATACCTGTAACGAAAATATCACAAGCAGCATCATCTGCTGTTGTTCCATCTATTTTGATGTAATATTGTGCATCTTCTTCTACAAAGGTATTGTCTGTTGGAATTGCTTCTTCATCCAAAGTATCATCTGCTTCTGTTGAAACTTGTGTAATTGATGCTCCTGTTACAGCTGAATCTGTGATTCCTCCATCTGTTCCAGTTACTTTTTGTAATGAAGCATCTAATGTACTTGCTTCACCTGTAGTTGCTCCGATTCCACCAATTACTCTAAAAGCACTTATTTTCTTTCCTACTGGAATATTACTTAAAGGTATCATTAAAATACCATTAGTTTTATTCTGATCCAATAAAAATGCTCCTGCAGTTGTTTCTACCCAATCAGATACTGATCTACCCGAATTAAAAAGCCTTGTGTCTGTTCTAACTACCCTATCATAAGTCATTTTCTAAATCTTATGGGTTTATGCTTCTCCAACTACTAACAATCCATAAGTATGATCTGTTGTTCCACCAGCAGCGTCAATTGTAATTGTTCCTGATGATTCAGTTGCAGTTACAATATCTCCAGTGTCTTGATCCCAAGCTATTACAAAATCAATTGAACTAAGAGTTTCCCCTTCAGTTACATCTGAGTCTGTTACATCAACAGTGTCTCCACTATCTGCAGTACTTGGTGTTTCCACATAAATCACTTTCTTTGCTGGATTTGGACTTATACCTTTTGTTGTTATTCCACTTGTTATTGCTCCCATTTTTTTACCTCCTGTTTGTATTTAATTGTGATATTTTATAGAGTTTTTTTCTCTTTTGTTTTAATTTAATAAAAAAAATAAAAATTAAAATAAGTAAAACAAAAAAACCTTATGCAAGATTGTCAATAAAGCTGTTGAACATCGGTGCTTTCATAATAAGAGCTTCATATATCTTCAACATAAACTTCTGCGAATCATTGGACTTAGCCAAGTCTTCGTAAGTCATATCTTGAAGAACTCTCATCTCGATATAGTCTGTATCCAAGAAGTAAATTTGTTTGCTTCCTGAAACATTGCTTAAATACATTGAAGGTATTACGGGAATATCCCCAACCATAGTACTCAGAACTAATTTTGGACTTACCCCAAAAGGTAATTCTGCTCCCTGTGCCATCTGCTCAGGAGTATATCGGAAAGTGTCAACCATGATCTTTCTCATATCTACTAATACTGAACTCGAACATACTGCGATTTTTGGTCTTCCACCATCATCGAATGCATATCTAACTGTTTCTTCAATCATATCCCAAGTTAATGATCCAGAATCTGCATCATATTGGTTTGTGGTATCTTGAAGTTTTACAATTCCATCGAATTCAGTTGATGTTGTGCTTTTATCTCCATTAATAATTAAGTCCTCTTCTTTCTCCCTTAATTGTCTCGCTTTCATGACTACTTCTAACTGCTTTGAGTTTGGTGCTCCTGCACTACTAAATGGACTTCCTGCTCCTAAACCTGAACCTGATGATTCAAATCCTTGAAGGATATAAGAAGGCATTGCAGCTTGTGCTTGTCCTGTGACTCTTCCAACGGCATATACGTATTTTATAGATACGCTTCTTCTGTCATATGTGTCGTTTGTCTCAGAAAGTGCAGCATCTTCTGCTGCTGTAAAAGCTCCACCTTTTGCAGTTATTACATTATAATCAGCTGTTTTTCCTTGATTGGTTACTCTTGGAATTAACTCAACTAATGGCGTAAACTTTCTTGTTTGATCTACAATTCTTGGATCAACATATACTGGTACCATTCCGTATCCAGCAGTTCCAGTTCCACCTGAAGTTGAAGTTAAAGCTTTCATACCAACTTCAACGGCCGATTTTAACTCTTTTCTTGAATCCAGATTTTTCCATCCGTCCACATATCTTGTTTCATCAGGAAGACTCCCGAATGAATGAGCATATACAGTCTTGTGATCAAGATTAGAGATTTTTCCTGTTCCTATTGTCATTTTTAACAAATAAGGTCAAGAGGTCCTTGAAAATTAACAGATTTACTCTCAGCTTTTTTCATATCTGAAATCTGTCCTTTTCTGACAGGTTTCTTTATCTGAGATTCCAGCTTTTCAACTTTTTCCTTCAAAGCTTTAACTTCTTTCTTAGAGTCTTCTTCTTCTTCTTCTTCTTCATCTTCTTCGGATTCATCTTCATCGACTTTCTTAGCCTTTTTGGATTCTTCCTCTTTGGATGAATTCTCTTCGTTAGAAGTTTCTTCTGAAGGTTTGCTTTCTTCTGTTGTTTCTTCTTTTTCCTCTGACATTTTTCTCTCCTTTAATTTAATTATGTCTTTACGACTATGATTTGATTTCCCTTCTTTTTTCTTTTCTTCTTCTTCTTCTTCTTCTGATTCAGGTACCTTTGGTTTAGGTCTTTTTGGTGCCTTTGTTTTTTTAATACTATCTAAACTTTTTGTAAATATTTTAGAAATTTGTGCTTTTGGATTAACTGCATTTCCAGTTAATGCTACATTCAATAAATTTAAGTCATCTAATAATCTTACGTCTTGTCCTTTTACGTTTTCTTTTCTTGTTTTAATTGGAAAAAAACATATAGTAAATGCATCATAAAATCCATTTTTTAAATTATATTTAACATCCTTATATTCGTGAATTATATCCCCTTTAGAATTAACTTGTTTCCAAGTGGGGTTTAATTCCCATGTTACTTCTACTCCTGATGATTTTCTTTGCCAATCAATTCTTTTTCCTAATGGAATTTTAGTTTTATTTATTTCTTTTTCAATATTATTCTCTCCTCTAAATGCTTCATGTTCAAAATCTAATTTTATTGTTCTGTCTTTTAATTGGCGTATCATAGAATCAAAACATTTTTGAGTAACAACATCATTCACTAAATCTAAGTCATCTGTAGAAATAAATCCTTTTACGTAATCTTTTTTTTGGCCTTTTACTTCTGCTTCTTCTATACTTATTGGTCCTGTATTGATTATAAAAGGCTTTTTTTGGGTCATTATGTTAAGTAAAATCCATTATTGTTTATAAGATTTATTGTTAAATTTTTAATTAATATTTTTTCTTAATTCTAAAAATTCTGCTTCATCTTTTGGTATCCAAATTACAAAACTCTGTCTGGATTTTGTAACTTTTTTTATAAAAACCGAATCAAACTCAGCAGTTACTCCTTCTTGCTTTAACATAGTAAAACTATGTATTACATAGTTAATGAACCTATTGATTCTTAGAAATCTTTATTAATTCAAGCCATTTATTAGAATTCTTTAATTCCAA
>CAYPRJ010000010.1:0-22545 GCA_964413095.1 Candidatus Woesearchaeota archaeon | reverse complement strand
TCTCTTATGGTTTTTGCAAGTGCTCAACTTTCTTCTTCTGTAACTGAAGATGATTCAAATTCACAAGCATATTATGTTTTTTCAGAAAGTTCTTTAGCAAGAGGATTAATTGAAGTGAGGCATGATTTTGGAAATGTTTTTTCAGCTGACTTAACAAGAGGACAGTTAAGAGCTATTCAAGTGCTTGGAATAAAAACAGAACCAGTTGGAATATTTACAATTGTTGCTGTTGGGGACCCTTGCAGAAATGACAAAGATTGTGAAGAAGGAGAATATTGTGATAAAAGTGATGCTGTTAGAGGCATGGGAGAATGTGCACTCGATGGTGAAAATGGTGACGAAGAACCAGAACCTACAAGAGAGTGTTATCCTTCAGATCAAACACCTTGGGGTATTGAAAGAGTTTACAATGATACAGAAATAAATGCAACTTCAGGAGGAGAAGGAATAAAAGTTGCTATTCTTGATACAGGTGTCATGCAAGAGCATTTGGATTTGAAAAATAGAATTATCCTTTGTGAAACAAAAGTGACACGTTTTGCACCAGACACAAAAAACTGCGAAGACGGACACGGACACGGAACTCATGTTTCTGGAACTGTTCTTGCTGATGCTGGTTCTGATGACTTGGGAATTTATGGAGTTGCGCCAAATGCAAGTTTAATTGCAGTAAAGGTTTGTGATAAAAGAGGATGGTGCTATGGAGACGACATTGCAGCAGGAATTGATTATGCTGTTGAAAATGAAGCAGATGTAATATCAATGAGTTTTGGAGGAAGCTCACTAAGTGATTATGAAAGAAATGCAATTGACTCTGCTGTTGAAGCAGGAGTTTTGTTAATTGCTGCAGCAGGAAATTCAGGGCCTGATTTAGACACAATAAATTACCCTGCAGCTTACTCTAAGGTTGTTTCAGTTGCTGCAATAGATTCATCTGATACTGTACCAGACTTTTCTTCAAGAGGAATTGATGCTGATAAATTTGCAGAAGAAGACAGATACATGGAAGTCGCAACACCAGGAGTAAGTGTAGAGTCAACTTTCAACGACGGATGTTATGAAACATGGTCAGGAACAAGCATGGCAACACCGCATGTTTCTGGATTAGCTGCTAAGTTATGGACAGAGAATGCAACAACTACAAGAGCATACATACAAGAAATAACACAAGATATAACAGAAGGCCAGCATACACGTGAAGGATATGATCCCGCATCAGGATTCGGAGTGCCTGTTGCTGCATAAATCTTATTTTTTTATTGTTATTTTCTTTTTTATTTTCAAAACCCAATCTTTAAAAACAAACTTTTTCTCAAATTTATATGACTAAAAAATCTGAAATTCCTGAAATAAACATAGGAGTCTTAGGACATATTGACCATGGAAAAACAACTCTCTTGAAAAGTCTTACTGGCAAGTCAACTGACACGCACTCAGAAGAATTGAAAAGAGGTATAACTATAAAACTTGGCTATGCAAACACAACCATTTACAAAGATAAAAATAATTTTTCAATAGAAAAAAAACCAAGTTCAGAACCTTGCAGATATGTAAGTTTCATAGATGCTCCAGGACATGAAATGCTTATGGCTACAATGCTTTCAGGAGCTGCAATAATTGATGCTGCAATTTTAGTTATAGCTGCAAATGAAGGAATACGCCCTCAGACGCAAGAACACTTCATCGCTTTACAAGCAAAAAACATTAAAGACATTATTATAGTTCAAAACAAAATTGACTTAGTAGATAAGCAACAAGCACTTAAAAATTACAAAGAAATAAAAGAATTTGTAAAAGGCACTATAGCAGAAAACTCTCCAATCATTCCCGCTTCTTCCCAGCAAGGAATCAACATAGATAAAATACTTGAAGAAATCTGTAAAATAAAAATACCAGAAAGAGATATTAATGCAAAACCCATATTTTTAATTGCACGAAGTTTTGATGTTAACAAACCAGGAACAGAAATAAAACAATTAAAAGGCGGGGTTCTCGGAGGTATCTTAAAAAAAGGGGTCTTAAAAATCGGAGACCAAATAGAAATAAAACCAGGAATAAACATAGAAAAAGCACACCAGCAAATCTATGAAACATTAACAACAAAAATTATTTCTATTTACAAAGGAGATAAAAGTGTCAAAGAAGTAACACCAGGAGCAAGTATATCAATAGAAACAAATCTCGACCCTTTCTTGACAAAAACAGATTCTTTAATTGGCTGTTTAGCTTCAACAAAAGGCTCTCTTCCAGAAATAACAAATAAAATAAAACTAAAATACAAATTATTCGACGAAGTTATAGGAACAAGCGGACACGAAAAAATCATTCCATTAAAACCAAAAGAAATGTTGATGTTAAGTATAAACACTACAACTACAGTAGGAATAGTTGAAAAGCTCTTTGAGAAAAAAGAACAAGTAGAACTATCCTTAAATATTCCTATAATAGCATTAGAAAA
Organism: Candidatus Woesearchaeota archaeon; assembly: GCA_964413095.1. Lineage (GTDB taxonomy): Archaea > Nanobdellota > Nanobdellia > Pacearchaeales > GW2011-AR1 > CAYPRJ01. Next base: position 20,087 of record CAYPRJ010000010.1, on the reverse strand, counting down.
AAATAATGTAGGAATAGCGCGAAATTTCAATGGACATTGGAGATTAATCGGCTTCGGTAAAGTTCAATAAATTTATAAACAAAATTATCAATATTATAAACATGAAAAGAATATTAATTTTCATAACAATTGCATTATTTCTAATAAGTTTTGTATTTGCACAATCAATGACAAGTAAAACAGTTGAAAATACAAATGGTTCTGAAAAAAACAGCTTCTGCGGAACTTCAACATATGGAGAATGTGAAACAAATTCAGATTGTGCAAGAGCTGGTTGTTCTGATTCTGTATGTCAAAGTATAAATGAAGAAACAGTAATAACTACATGCGAATTTAAAGATTGTTATAATGCTGAAAAATATAATATGAGATGTAAATGTATAAATGGACAATGTCAATGGCAACAAAATACAACACAAAAATTTGTAAAAAGAGAGTTAACTCAAGAACAGATAAGAAATATTCTCAAAGAAAGAAACAGAATAAGAGTAGAAACAAATGAAGAAGAATGTCCTGAAGGATGCACTTGTACTGGTTCTGTAACAAAATGTCAACTGGAAAAAGGCGGAAGAGAAATGACAATAACAGCAGGAAAATCAGGAAACACAATTTTCCAAGTTAAAAATGCAAACGCTTCAACAAAAGTAGAATTATATAAATCTGATAGAAAAGTTTATGGAACATTTAAAGGCAACAATACAAAAGAGATTAGAGCATTGCCTGATTCAGTTAAAGAAAGAATAAGAGAAAGAGTTCAAACAAGATTACAAAATGAAGAAATTAAATTAGAAGAAGATGGAAATTACCAATATCAAGCAAGAAAAAGAATGAGACTTTTAGGATTTATTCCTGTTAAAGCAAAAATAAGAGCTCAAGTTGATGCTGAGACAGGAGAAATTGAAAGATTTAAAAGACCTTGGTGGAGTTTTATGGCAAGGAATTATGGGGAAGATATGATGGTTGAGGGAACTTGTGGAACAACAGCACCAGAGAGCAGAGACGAATGTTGCCAAAACAAAGGATTTGATTTCTTTGATTCAGAACAAGGAATCTGTGATTTCTCTGAATAACTTTATTATTTTTTCAATTAATTTTCAACAAGATTTATAACTTCTAATTTTCCTTATATTAATAACTAAATTTATTTAGCAAATAAAATATTTTGAATCTTATTTAAAAATCTCTCAAAATTCAATTAAACAATGGTAAAATATTCTCATTCAAAATTATCAACTTTTGAACAATGCCCATTAAAATTCAAATACAAATATATTGACAAAATAATTGTTATAGAAGAAACAATAGAAGCATTTTTAGGAAAAATTGTTCACGAAACCTTAGAATGGCTCTATAAAAAAGCTAAGCAGAATGAGATTCCGGGGATAGAAGAAGTAATAATTCATTATAAAAATATCTGGGAAAACAAATTCAGAGAAGACATAAAAATAACAAGAGAAGACTTAACAAAAGAAAATTATTTTAACAAAGGGATTGAATTTTTAGCAAAATATTATTCAAGAAATTATCCTTTTAATGAAAATACAATTGCACTTGAGAAAAAAATAGAAATAGATTTAGATGAACAAGGAGATAAAAAAATAATAGGGTTCATAGATCGTTTAACTCATAATTTAGAAAAAGATGAATTAGAAATCCATGATTATAAAACAGCGAACAGTCTTCCAACAAAAGAAAAAATACAAGAAGACAGACAACTTGCACTTTATTCTCTGGCAATAAAAGAAGAATTTGGAAAAGAAAAAAATGTTTGTTTAGTTTGGCATTATCTTGCACATGACACAAAAATTTGTATAAGAAAAAGAGAGGAAGAATTAGAAAAACTCAAAAGAGAAGTGCAAAAATTAATAGAGGAAATAGAATCAACAACGAATTTTCCTCCAATTATTTCAAAACTTTGCAACTGGTGTGAATACAGACATATGTGTCCTGCGTGGCAAAATTATCAAGGAAATAACAAAAAAGAAAAACAAAAAGAAATTAAAGAATTTGAAGAAAACAAGAAAAAGAATTTTTAGGTAAATTATTCTCCATTACCATTAAGCTCTTCAACTCTAATTAAATCTGTAACTTTATCTCCTTGCTGAAGTTTTACAACTCTCACACCACGAGCAGCTCTTCCCATAATTCTTATATTTTTCAAAGACATTCTTATAATCATTCCTTTAGCAGTAGTTATTATTATGTTGTCTTTATCATTAACTGCAACAGTTGTAACAACATCTCCTGTCTTGTCTGAAACTTTCAAATTAATCACACCTTTTCCACCTCTTGCTGTTTTCCTGTAATCTTCAACATTAGTTCTTTTTCCATAACCCTTTTCTGTAATTGTTAAAATTGCCTTGCTTTTCAAAATTTCCAAGCTCACAACATTGTCATCCTTACCAAGTTTTATTCCTGTAACTCCATAACTTGCTCTTCCCATTGCTCTAACTTCTTCACTGTTAAATCTAATGGCTTTTCCTTTTTTAGTTGCTAAAAGAACTTCTGAACCTTTTTCCAAAAACTGGACATCAACCAAACTATCAGAACCATTTATAGGAAGGTTAATTGCTTTAACTCCAGAAACTCTTGGTTTTGAAAAATTACTTAAAGAAATTTTTTTAACCTGCCCTTTTTTCGTTGCCATAAATAAAAATCCTGTAAAGTTTTTCACAGAAAGAACATTTGTTATCCTCTCATTTTTCAAATTAATTAAATTAACCAATGCTTTTCCTTTGCTATATCTTTCTATTTCAGGAATTTCATAAGCCTTTAACCACAAAACTCTTCCCCTTGTTGTAAAAAACATCAAATAATCATGAGTTGAACAAGTGATAAGCTGCTTCACAAAATCTCCTGTAGCTAAATTACTTCCAATAACTCCTCTGCCTCCGCGCTTTTGTTCTCTGTAAGTTTGAACATCCATTCTTTTACAATATCCTTTATCTGTAATTGTAACAACAACATCTTTTTCCTGAACTAAATCTTTCTCAGAAATTTCACTGATTTTCTTTAACACAGAAGTTTTCCTTGTATCTCCATATTTCTTTTTAAGTTCATTAACTTCCTTAACAATTATTTTTAAAACCTCTTTAATATCTCCGAGAATTTTCTCAAGCTCTGAAATTTTTTCTTTAAGTTCCTTAAACTCTTTTTTCAATTTATCCTGCTCAAGAGAAGTCAATTGCTGAAGTTTAGTTTCCAAAATTGCCTGCGCTTGTCTTTTTGTAAGTTTAAATTTTTTAATCAGTTTTTCAGAAGCTTCAGCAGTGCTGTTTGATTTTTTAATTAAAGCAATAATCTCATCAATATTTTTTAAAGCAATCAAAAGTCCCTCGACAATTTCCAACCTCTCTTTGGCTTTTTTTAGTTCAAACTGAGTTCTTTTTGTAATTATATTTTTCCTGTATTTAACATATTCTTCAAGAACATTTTTCAAATTCAAAACTTTAGGCTGTCCATTAACTAAAGCCAAAAAATTAATATTAAAAGGATCCTGCAATCGTGTATATTTATAAAGAGCATTTGTAACAAATTTGGAATTTGCTTCTTTTTTTAATTCAATAACTATCCTAACTTTCCCCTTAGCAGATTCGTCTCTTAAATCAGAAACATTTTTCAATTTTTTATTTTGAATCAATTTTGCAATTTGTTCTACTAAAGTTGACTTATTCAAAAGATAAGGAATTTCTGTTATAACAACTGCATTTTTATTTTTTATTTTCTCTGTGGTTGTTTTTCCTCTAAGAATTAATCTTCCTTTTCCAGTCTTATAAAGCTGAGTCATATCTCCAGAAACAATTCCTCCTGTAGGAAAATCAGGTCCTGTAACAACATCGCAAAGTTTTTCTATACTTATTTCAGGATTTTTAATATAAGTAATAATAGCATCACAAATTTCTGTTAAATTATGAGGAGGAATATTAGTAGCCATACCAACTGCTATTCCGCTCGCTCCGTTAAGCATTAAAGTTGGGAGTTTTCCTGGCAAGAGTTCTGGTTCTTTCAATGAACCATCATAGTTAGGAGAAAAATCAACTGTTTCTTTTTCCAAATCCTGAATAAGTTCTGTTGCAATCGGCATCATTCTTGCTTCTGTATAACGCATAGCTGCCGGCGGGTCATTATCAATACTCCCAAAATTTCCCTGCCCAAAAACAAGAGGATATCGCAAAGAAAAATCCTGAGCCATTCTAACCATAGCATCATAAACAGCACTGTCTCCGTGAGGATGGAATTTTCCAATAACATCGCCCACAACTCTCGCTGATTTTTTCGTCGCTGTTCCTGGCTTTAAACCCATCTGATTCATTGCATAAAGAATTCTTCTCTGAACAGGTTTCAAACCATCTTCAATTGCAGGAATAGCTCTAGCAACAATAACAGACATAGCATAATCTAAATAAGACTTCTTCATCTCTTCAGAAACTTCTGTATTAACAACTTTTTTAGCCATATCTTCCATTTTAACTGGTTTGGATTCTTTTGATGCCATTATGCAACCCCTCCAATCGTAAGTTTTAAATATTCTAAACAACTATTCAAATTACAAGAGTTGCCTGGAGGAGTTGTGCGGATGCCTCTGGCTTTTAAACACAACATAATCGGGGTTTGCATCTTATGATGCCCACTCTTGTATCTTTTATTTTCTTTTAAATTCAAACAATACATCTTCTATCATACTTTTTTTAATTAATAAATCAGCATATTTTTGTCTTCTAAATGTTTTTAATGCAATTCTATGTCCCTCAGATTTCGGCTCATTTCCTCTTCTTTGGATTATTTTAATTTCATTAAGATAATTTTGTTCTTTAAATAAGAAAGGGAGTAAATTTTTTATTCTTCTAAAATTAACATCTTTACAAATCTTTATCTCTTTAACACCATCTAAAATATTTTTAATGCAGTAATAGATCATGATGCAATGTAATTTTTCAATTAAATTTGTAACTTGATTTTTATATTTATTTATTATTTCTTTTTTTGTTTTACTTCTTAGATAAACACTTTTTTCAAAACCATTGTTTCTTCTAAATCCCAAAGCAGAAGCATAATTAAGCTGATGTATTTGTCCGCTTATGTCAATCTCTATTTTTTTATATCTCTTCATTATGCAACCTCCTCGCCTTTCTCATCAAGATATTTCAAAAATTCCTCTTCACTAAGTTCTTTCTCTTTAACATTAAAACCTTTCCAGCTACATTTATGACATTCCCATTCTTTTCCTGTATTTCCTTTTTCTTCTGAATCATTTCCACTAAGAACAACTCCAACATCATCACTTCCACATTTTGGACATTCTTTAACTTTGAATTTTCTTCTGTTCTTTTTTTCCTTTTTAATTCCTTTTGCCTTATTATAATCAGCCTCGCTATCATAACCTTCTTTTATCCAATCAGGTGTTGAGAGTTTTTCTTTTTTTGCCATTAGAATTCCAGTACTGGACTCCATAATTTAGTTTTATTATTCCAAGCAACAATCTCTTCATTACAATTATATTTTGAACAAGCTAACAAAGGATTAGTAAGTTTTTTTCCTGAAATACAATATCCTCTGTCTTCATTATATTCAAATCCTTTTTTGCATTTAATTCTTTCCCATTCAGTGCAATTACAATTATCTGTAAGCCATTCCTGATAATCTTCTTGTTCTTCCTGTTGTTTAATCACATTTGCAGTCATAATTTTTTCCACACTAAAAACAGCCGCAAAAGCCAATACAAAGATTCCTATAATAATAATTGTTTTTATTTTTTGTTTTTCCATTTAAACATCTAAATCAGCCTCCTTTGCATTTTCTTGAATAAATTGTTTTCTTTCTGGAACATTACTTCCCATTAACATTGAAAAAACTCTGTCTGCTTCAACCGCATCTTCAATAAATATTTTTTTTATTCTTCTTGTCTTAGGATTCATTGTTGTGTTCCAAAGCTGAACAGAAGACATCTCCCCTAAACCTTTAAACCTAGTAATCTTCGCATTACCAAGTTTTTCTATCATTTTTTTAAGCTCTTCATCTGAATAAACATAGTGGTCTTTCTTTTTTCTAACTCTATATAATGGAGGCATTGCAGCAAAAACATTTCCATTCTCTATCAACTGGGGCATAAATCTAAAAAAGAAAGTCAAAAGCAAAGTTTTAATGTGACCTCCGTCTGTATTATGCAACAAAATATTACCGATTCCGCCAATAAAATTTTGGGTTTTTTTAACAGAAAAATCATAAATATTTTTTTTATTATACCCCATCTCTTTAATATTTGTAATTTTAATAGCTGAAAAATCCCTTGATATTTTAAAAAAATTATTTTTTCTTACTAACATCCTTGTTCTTTTTAATTCTTCATTTAATAAATCCCCTTTTTTATGACTCCCCCATACATCTTTAATTTTATTTAATTCATTATAATTGATTATTAAATCATACCTTTCTTTATTATTTCTTTCAAACTTATTGCCGTGCGTTTTTCTTTTTTGGAAATTTGGAAAAATACCTAATTGACGATAAAGATTTAAAATGCCAGTAATCAACTTTTTTGAAATTGAAGTGTGAACCATCCTTTTTTCTTTGGGGTGTATATATCCATCTGTGTGCAATAACCCTTCTAACAAAGATTTTTTAATATCTTCTGAAACATTATAAAATATATTAGGAATAAATTTCTTATCAGATTTTAATTTAAGCAATCCTAATTTTTTGAGTAATAAAACAAACGCAAAAGAATGAAAATGTAATTGCAAACTTCTGCCCTTTATACATCTACTAAAAAAGATTCCAAACTTTTTATTTAAAATTTCCTCTAACTTGTTTAAATAATACTTTTTGTCTTCTGTATTTAAACTAAAAATAAATCTATTTGGAGATTTTTTATTAAAAGAATAACATCCATCACCCAGATAAACTCCTAAAAAGTAAGCAAGACTTTTATTTACTCTAAATTTTAATTTAAATGAATTTTTTGTATTAGAATTAAATAATTCTGCTTTGTTTAAAAGAGATTTATCATTAATTTCTTTTTCAAAATCATAAAAATTAATAAAAACATCATAATTAAAATCAGACAAGTCTAAACCAATCAACTCAAAATATTTGTTAAGGAGTTTAAATTTAGGTCTGACATTATCAATTTTAAGTTCCCATTGATTTAAAATTGTAAGATAAATTCCTAATTTTTTACTTAATTCTCTTCTGCTAAACTTATTTTGTCTTCTTAATTTTATTTTTTTCCAGTCATCCAAACAAATATCAATCAAAGCAGTTTCAGGGATTTTTTTAATGTCTTTTTTATTCACTTTTATCCAGACATTCTTTTTTTGAGTTTCTGGTAATTTATTTAATTCAGAAGTCAAATCAATTTCAATATCTTCTTCTATATTTGGAATCTTATTTGGAATGACTAAAAATTCTCCAGTTTTAATATTCCTTACCTCTTTTGGGGTAACTTTTCCATTTTTATAAATATAAACACTATGGTCTCCAGTAACCTCAACATTATATTTTTTAATAGTATCAATAGAATAAATTTTTGTCCTTACAGGATGTTTAATCACATTAAAAATATCACTTAAAACCAACCTCCCATTATCAAAACTCATTAATTGATAGTTTTTAAAATTAATTTTGTTTTCAATAAAATCTCCCACCAACCAATCTTCCATCATTTTTGTTGATTTATTAAATAACAAAATAGGGGTGTCATAAGTTACACTATCTGCATCTGTCATAATTATTATTTTATTATACCTAAGTTTAGAAGGATTAAATTCTTCCCTAACTCCTGTTCCAATTGCTGTGATTATATTTGCCACTTCTTCACTTGATAAAGCACGGACAGGATTAGATTTTTCAACATTTAAAATTTTTCCCTTTAAAGGAAGAATTGCCTGATATTCTTTATTTCTTGCCATCTTTGCGCTGTTATGAACAAAAACACCTGAAGCCAAAGCAAAGTTATGTGTTTCTTCAACTTCCAAATCATAAACATCCATTTTCATATTAAGATTTTCAATTCTTTTTATCCTATGATTATAATTCTTAATTGCTTCAACCATACTATCAAAATTATTATCAAGAAATCCTTGTGTTGGTTTGTTTGGATTCTCAAGAGATCTTAAACAAAAAGTTTTCATACTAATTTTTCCTCCAATTTTCGAGAGTTTCCTATATAATGGCATCAAAGAATCTTCTGCAGTCAAATCTTTAGCTGATTTGTACTTCTTATTTCTTAACATGAACTTATGATCAGGTGTACAAATAATCTCTTTTCCGTCGTCTAAAACAATTTTTATTACAGAAACATTTTTTTTTGTTTTTCTTGGATTTTCAATTTCTGCAAACCCTATACTACCATCCTTTTTAATAGTATAACAAAAATTCATTTTTCCTCTCTTGTCTTCTTCAACAAGTTCCCAAAAACTAAGATTCCTTCCGTCAGCTAAAGCGACTTTTGTATCTCCAGAAAAACATCCTCCAGCACTTTCTCCCTCGACAATATAAAGTTCTGTATTCTCAGATTTTTTTGTTGAACAATCAGAAAGTTTTCCAGGCAAACCTCCAAGAGAAAAAGCATTCTTTCTTCTAACTAAATCTTTAGCTTTTTTAGCAGCTAATCTCGCTTTTGCAGAATCAATAGCTTTTGAAGCAACTTTTTTCGCAACAGAAGGATTTTCTTCAAAAAATTCTCCAAGTAATTGTGTAACAGCAGAATCCACAAAACCCTTAATCTCACTATTTCCAAGTTTAGTTTTTGTTTGCCCTTCAAATTGAGGATCAGGAATTTTCACACTTATAATAGCAGTTAAACCCTCTCTAACATCGTCGCCTGTTAAATTTCCACTTTTCAATAAATTCTTTTTCTTCGCATAATCATTAATAACTCTTGTCAAGGCTGTTTTAAAACCAGAAACATGTGTTCCTCCCTCAACAGTATTTATTGTATTTACAAAACCAAAAATATTCTCCTGGAATCCTGAATTGTATTGGACAGAAACTTCTATATGAGTTCCATTAACATCCCTCTTAAAATAAATTGGCTTGTGCAAAACATCTTTAGATTTATTAATCCACTTCACAAATTCAATTAAACCCCCTTTAGCAAAAAATTCTTCTTTCTCATTTTTTGTTTCATCTATCAAGGTTATTTTTAAACCAGCATTCAAAAAAGCTATTTCTCTAAATCTTGTCTCTAAAAATTTGTAATCAAAATTAGTTATTGAAAAAATTTCATCATCTGACCAAAAAGTTATTTTTGTCCCGCTGTTTTTTGATTTTCCCACAACTTTCAATTTAGTTTTTGGTTTTCCTCTAGAATATTCCTGCCTGTAAACTTTCCCATCTCTATTTACTTCCACAATTAATTTTTTAGATAAAGCATTAACAACACTTATTCCTACTCCATGCAAACCTCCGGAAATAGCATATGATTTTTTATCAAATTTTCCTCCTGCGTGTAATTTTGTTAAAGCAACTTCAACAGCAGGAATTTTATAGGTTGAATGAATATCTACAGGTATTCCTCTTCCATTATCTTCAACAGTTACTGAGCCGTCTTTATTTATTGAAACTTTTATTTCTGTTCCAAAACCAGCCATTGCTTCATCAACAGCATTGTCCACAACTTCATAAACTAAGTGGTGTAAACCCTCTTTGCTAGTTCCACCTATATACATTGCAGGTCTTCTTCTTACTCCTTCAAGCCCTTCAAGCACCCTAATACTTGATGCTCCATATTGTAATTTTTCTACCATTTTCATCTAAATAAGATAGCTCTAACTAAGAATTAATCTGCAGGAAATTATCTTAATTAGATACTTAATCTACTTAAAAAAAGACATTATCCTTTATAAACTTTTCTAACAAAAAATCAGATTTGTCGACGATAAAAAGAGTTTTAAGCTTTAATATTCTCTTCTTTTTTATTTTTCTTTTTTTTAGAAATCCAGCGAACTTTTCTTCTTTTCATCTCCATATTTTTTCTGCATTTTGCAGAGCATAAGTGCTTTACAACTCCACTTTTCAAAACTAATATTAAGCCTTTTGGAGGCTCATACTCTTTTCCACAATATGAACATTTAGGCATTTTCTTCCCTCTCAACTAGGATAAAATAACTTTCTTCAAAAGTATTATTCATGCCAGCCATATCATCTGATTCCATTTCAAATCTAACATTATATCCTTTTGTATTAAAATATTCTTTAAATTTTCCTAAATTTTCTGGAGTAAACCAATTTGGATTTTCATAATCAATAATCATCTTGATACTATTTAAAAAACCTAATCTTCTTTCAAAATAATTTTCTAAATCTTCTAATGATCTGATTGAAATAGTATTTTTCATTTAACTATAACTCCCTTTAGTTACAGACGATTTAATTTTTCTTGCTTCAATTTCTGTTTCTCTTAACATTAGAACATCTCTAATTCTAACAGGACCCCTGACATTTCTTCTCATGCTTCTTCCCTTATCTCTTCCATCTTGAACAAGACATTTAACCTGAGTAACTTCTCCCCTAAAACCAGTTCTTCCTATAATCTCTTCAACAATAGCAGGCACAGCTGTTGCTGTTAAAATTTTATCACCGCCTTTTGAACCTGTTTGTTTTTTTTGCTGTTGTGTTTTTTGTTGTTTTGCCATTATTCTTTATTAAAATTTATTTTAGGTAAAAATTCATCTAATTCTCTCACTACCTCGCTATTAATTGTTCCTAACCTTTCTCCTTCTTCTGTTATACTATATGCAGAAAATTCAACAAAAGCATCAGGAAGAACTTGCACTTCTATTTTTCTTAAATTTTTTAATCCCTTTTCAGTTGCTTTATTGTATGCCTCTTCAAAACTAGATGCCTGAAAAAATCTTGTTTCATAAAATAATCCTTCTTTTTTATCTAAATATAATCCTTCAATTGAGAAATCTCTTTGTTCTCCTTCCATCTTATTTCCCTCCCAAAGAAGAAATATCTTTCTCTGCATCTCCTGATTCAATAACTGCAATAGAAGATGTTGCAACAGGCAAACCCGCAGCTATTCCAAGCTTTTTTTTATTATCAGCTTCTTGACAAGGAATATTTTTTTCTTTGCATAAAACAGGAATATGCTGAACAATTTCCTTAGGTTCAACATCTGTAGCATAAACAACTAACTTTGCTGTTCCACGCTCTACAGCTTTTGTAACTTCATTAGTTCCTTTCTCAATTTTGCCTGTTTTTCTTGCTTTTTCAACAATATTATATATATCTGCCATTTCAAAACCTATGGTTTTTTAACTCGCGACCTCGCTGAATATGGATTATACGCGAAATCGCTCGCCTCAAGCAACTTCCTTTAATTGCCTCTCATGAAAGTTAACATGAAGCTCCATTATTAAGAGGAATAGTATCCTCGTTTAGTCATCGGACAAATTAGTGAGAAAAATTTAATTTATAAAAGTTTCTAATCTTTCCAGATAACTTCAACATCATCAGTTCTTTGTCTTGGTTTTATGTCAACTTTGTCCAGTTCATCAGGATAATAAATTAATTTAGATTTTGCACTTGTTAACACCTGTGATTTTTTAGAATTATCAATAGTTAAATTATTCTTTGATTTATTTTTAATCTTTACATTAAATTTATTTTTCCTACTAATCTTATTATTAGTCTTTTCCCTTCCCATGCTATCAAGAATTATCTCTCCAAGAAAAGCAATCATTCCCCCATTATCAACAAGCAAACTTTTGTCTGGAACAAATAACCTTGTCGAATTCCCAAAACGTTCTTTACACATAATCCTACACATTTCCTGAAGCCGAGAATTACAAGCAACTCCTCCTCCTAAAAGCAATTCTTTTTTTCCAGTATGAGCCAAAGCTCTCTCTGCTGTTTCAACAAGCATTGCAAAAACAGTTTCCTGCATACTAAAGGCCAAATCTGCGAGAGTGTAAGAATTGTCTCGCTCCAAAGTCGCTCGTGATATTTTAGAACTAATAATATTAAAGGAACCCCGCGTTTTTTTATTATCACTATCATCAATCTGCGAACATGGGTGAGCAGGTGTTTCTTTTTTTCTATTTATCTTCTCAATTTTTTGTTTTAAATTAGTTAAAATTCCACTAAGAGCAATATCCATTCCTTTCACTTTGTAAGGCAACTCAATATAATTTTTTCCCTTTTTAGCAAGTTTTTCTATTGAAGGACCTCCAGGAAAACCAATTCCAGCAAGTCTTGCAAAATTATCAATAAAATTTCCTACACCTATATCAAGAGTCTCTCCAAAAATTCTATACCTTCCTTCTTCATAAGAAATAACCTGTGTGTTTGCTCCAGAAACATAAAGCATAACAGGGTCTTTAGCTCCAGTAGTTTTTCCAACTTCTAAATGTGCAATACAATGATTAACAGGAATTATTGGAATGCTGGATTTGTCTCGCTGCGCTTGGAATGTTCTGGAATTAATAATATCTAAAGAACAATGCGTTTTTTTGTTATTAATTTTATCAATTTGCAAACGACTTTGGAGTGAGCCTAATCTCTTAGATAACTCTTTAGCAAATTTCATTCCTTCAATCAAACAAGGAGCTAAACCAGGTCCTTGAGAAAAAGCAATAGCATCTATATCCTTTTCTTTAATTCCTGCTTTATCAAGAGCCTCAAAATAAATTTCATTTTTATTTTCAAAATGGTGCTTCGCTGCATCCATAGGAATTATCCCGCCTTCTTCAGTTGTGTAAGTTCTCTTAACATTTGATAAAATCTTCCCATTTTTTACAACACCAACACCAAAAGTATGTGCTGTGCTTTCAATTCCTAAAATAGTCATATGTAATAAAATAAATATATATTTATAAATAATTTCTGATTTTTAAAAATATGAGTTTATTCAAGAAAATGGGCATAGTTCCTGTTCTTGCCCTATGCACAGCAGGATTATTTGCACCTCAAAAAGCTGATGCAGATATTAATCTAAATCTTTTTCCTAAAAAACCAATATACAGGTCTGTAATGGCTGACCCTGATATAACTAATTCAAAAATAGAATTTTCCAACCCAGGAAAACTAGAACAATCATTAGAAACCCCTCTTAAAGAGATTCCTGAAAAAATTCCTTATAATTTATCATTAGGAGAAAGTCTTCCTTTAATTTCCTTATCAAATGAAGTTCTTTTTCCTGAATTAATTATCAATGGTTCTTTAAATTTTTCTGAAAAAAATAGAATGGATTATAAAATAAGTCCAGAATTATTCATAAGTTCCCCCTGGATTAATAAAAAGTTTAGTGATGGAAATAGATTATATTTAGTAGCAGGATATGAAGGTGAGGGTTCAGAAGAATTAAATAGTTTAACTGATAAAAATTTAACTTCTCTACTAAAACCCCTCATAGACAATTATAGTTTTTTCTCAGATGTGTATATTGTTCCAAAAAGTCCTTGGAGTGAACAATATCTTATCTTCAGAGCAGGCTTGGACAATTTATTCAGTAATAAAAAAAACAAACAAGCAAATGTTCATACCTCTCTTTCATGGGAATTTCCATCATTTTTTCACGAATTAGGATTGTTTAAAAACTTAAAAGTTTCTCCCTACGTTTCTCTATATGCGCAATTTCCCACAGATAAATTAGATGCTTCAAAACTTAGAGGACAAATGGGAATTAAAGCATCTGGAGAATCATATCGTTCATTGCTTTTATACGGACAAGTAGATTATGACAAACAATCAGGAGAATCATGGGATTTTTCTTTAGGATTAAAATGGGACTTCTAAATAACTTATTTTCTCTTTTTTAAACATTCATCAAGAGAATCTCTTTCATAAAGCAAATCTTGAAGTCTCGAATAGATTTTTGTTTTGTCATATTTTTCTGCTAGTCCTTTTGACTGAAGCTCTTCTGCATCTTTAATTAATGTTGATAAATTTTTTATTCTAATTGGAAGTTCTTTTAATCTTCCCTCTAATATCTTATAAGGAATTAAATAATGTCCCTTAGTTTCATGTTCTGCCATTTTCTTCCTGTCTGTAGAATCAAGATACTCACTATTAAAAAGTTCATTCACCTGAAGTATATTATACTGAGCAATTAAAATAGGTTCTTTTATCCTAAACTTTCCTGGTTTCATAAGCCTTAACCATGCAAAGTTTTCATCAACTATCTTATTAGAATAAATATGTTCCATCTCTCTCCCATAATCTCTTTCATATTCTCTTAACTGTTTTTTTCTATTTCTAACCTGTGTTCTGAATTTTTCTTTTTCAGAAATTACTTCCCTTATTTCCTCATCAAAAGATTTCTTTGATTTATTCATATCTGCAAGTTTATCTTTCAACTCCTTTCTCTTCTCTCTATCACCTTTCAAATTCTTTAATTTCTTTGAATAAGAAAATATTTCTTCAGAAATTTTTGAAGATTGTTCTTTTAAATTCTCAAGTTCAGAAACCTTTTTCTTATATCTCCAAATATCTCTTCTTCTCTTTCCTTGCAAATTGTAAAAATGTCTTTCTAAATTCTGAAATCTGCTGAAGATTATTTCCTGTGGAACTTTTTCAGTTTGATATTTATCTAAAACTCTCTCTAAAAAGAGGGTATCATAAAAACTTTCAACAAACTCATCTATATTCTTTAGCTTTTGTTTTTCCATCTAAAAAAAGCGATAAAGAAATGTATATAAACATTACTATTTGGTGAACTGTAAATTATAAAATGAAACTATTTGTAAAAAATATGAAAAAATAAAATTAAAAAATAAAATTAAAAGAATTAAATCAGAGAAAAATTATCTTCTTTTCTTTTTCTTTCTCGCGGTTTTTTTCTTTGTTGTCTTTTTCTTAGAAGTTTTTTTCTTTGCAGTTTTCTTTTTCTTCTTTTTTCCACCTCTGGACATTTTTGCTTCACAGACATTTCCCTTACCATCTACATAATAAAGGTGTCCAGGTTTTCTAGTAACCACATTTTTCTTAACAATCTTTCCCATCTTTTACCTCCTTTTTTTTTAATTATCAAAATCCTTTTGGATTTAATTATAAAATATTAAGGTCCTTAATCTTTTTAAACCTTTTGTAAAATCCGACGATGACACATTCATTTATTTTTCCAACAAATTTTTGACGACGCTATTATATTTTTTATTAATTGGAATTTCAATTAATTTTGAAAATTCTTTTTTTGGCAAAATAAAAGGTCTAAAAGGGTAAATAACTTTCTTTTCGATAACTTCATCTTGTTCATCAAGCCAAACAGCGACGAAAGGAAAGAAAACAAAAAAAGAATGTATTGCCATTTTAACAGGTTTTTTGAAATCAAAAAGTAATGCTTCTGCATTTTTTCGACGAGAAAACATTAATCCTTTAAATCTCATAAAAGCATTACATTTTTTTACATTAATTTCAAAACCCCTATTTTTATATTTAAATTTTATTTCCATTCTTCCTCTTTTGATATTCCTTAAAATATTTTGTTACATTTCTCTCTGTTACAAAATTATGATGCTTAAAACCACCACCAAAACTTTTTGGAATGTGCATTAATTCATGAATTATAACTTTTAATTGTTCTTCCTGGCTTAGCTTATCGAATCTCTCTGACAAAAATTCAAGAACATAAAATGCCTTCCTCTGCATTGCTTTTTGCATGACTTTTCCAAGAGCATGACATCTAGCAATTGTTCTTCTAGAATTTGTTCCCTCGCTTCTGAAACATTTTATATTTTCTATATCAACATAAGGAAACAAAAACCCAGAAATCTCTTCTGCCTTATCTTGTATATCAGGAGCAAATTCGTATTTCATTTTACATAAACATGAATCCTATATAAAAAATTATGCCTCTTAAACATAATTTAATCTTTTATTTCTATTATTTTGTTTCTCGACGCAAAACCAGATTTTATCTTAACTTCTTTTCTAAATCTTTTCTTCAATAATTTAATAAGCTCTGTATTTGCTTTGTTGTTCTCTGGCTTGGATTTTAAATAAGCAACAAATTCACCACCAGTTTTTATAATCTCAGATTTCCCTGAATTAGGTTTAACTTTTATTTTCATCTTTAAAATTCTTTTTTATATATTTTTCAATATCTTCAAGAGATTTAAAAGTATGCTTCTCTTTGTAACTATTGTGAAAAGGGCATTCTTCTTGATCATAATCTCTGCATATCTGTGGGCGTTTTTCATAAATACTGCACCTGCCATTTTTATCTAAAAATTCACAAGGAGTTAAAAACTCAACATGCCACACATCATCTTCATCGATAAAAACATTTACATTTTTATGCATAACAAACCATTTAATATCTTCAAAATCTTTTAAAGTTTCAGGAGTATCTATTTCAACAGCAACATATTTACAACATTCACCTTCACAATTTTCACATGTTTTTTTAACCATTAGAGAAAACATAAATTCAATTTTTTAAAACTACCTATTATCTATTTTCAGGTTTTTTATAAGGTCTGCCCAAAACTTCATAAATTTGTTTTTCACTGCGACCTGCAATTCTTTTCTTGCCTTTAAAAAGTCCATGATTATTTAACTTGTAACCTTTTTTCTTTGCAATAACTCTTAATCCAATTCCAGAACCTTTCTTGCTTGAATAAGCCAAAAGTGCAGCTCCCCATTCTTCTTTTTTTGTATAATAAAGTTCAACTTTGACTCCTTCAACTTTCCATGTAGATTCATGCTTCCCGCCTTGCACATACTTCCCTTTTTTCTTCATAAACTCTTCTAATTTTCCCCTGTCTTTTGGTATAAGAACAATATCAATATCAACAGGATTTTTCTCTTTCCTCCTAATACTTCCAACAACCTTGATTTTCTCACAACACTGCTCCAGCCACTTGACAATTTTTTTAGAAAGATTTACAACCTCTTTTCCTTTTTTAGTCATAAATAATTTATATTAGTATAATATTTAAATTTTTACAAGATTATATTCTTTGTTCCCAAGCCCGAGTTTTATAGCAAATTCAATTTGATAATTTTTATCAATATTTTTTTGAACATTTTCAAAACCATATTTATCTGCCAAATCTAAACTTGCTTTTTCAACACTAACAATATCCTCTCCTCCAACAATACCTATATCTTCTACAACTGGATTTTGCTCTATTCCCAAACAATCACAATCTTTAGTTATATTTTGAAGAACATTTATGAATAAAACTCTTTCATTAAACAGAGATAATACTGCTTTAGTGTATTCTGACATTTTTTCTTGTAATCTTTTAACACTTCCACCATGCCAAGGAACTTTTATAGCTCCTTCTGGACAAACAGCAATACACATAGCACATCCAATGCATTTTTCTCTATTAATATGAGCTTTTCCATTAATAATTTCAATAGCTTTTGCATTGCAATTCTCTACACACTTTCCACAACCAACACATAAAGAATCATTAACACTTGGGCTTATTTTAGAATGCATATCTAATTTTCCTCCTCTGCTTCCAAGACCCATTCCTATATTTTTTATTGCTCCACCAAAACCAGCCATAACATGCCCTTTAAAATGAGATAAAGAAATTAAAGAATCATATTTTTCTATTCCTTTTCCAATTTTACATCCATTTATTTGCGTACTTTCTTCTCCTAAATCTCCATCTAAAATATCTATTTTCATGTCTCCAAAACCATGCTTTTTTGCTGTTTCAATATGTTCTTTTTTATTTGTTCTGCTTCCTTGATAAAGTACATTACATTCAACAAGTGTCGCTTCTTTTCCCAAACTTTCAACTTTATCATAAACTTTTTTTACAAGTTCTGGATTGATAAAAGTAGTGCATCCATCTTCTCCAAAATGAACTTTAATTGCAACTTTTTTTCCTAACTTAGAAAAATCTAATTCTTCTAAAACATTATCAATCTCTTTTGAAAAATAAACTTCTGGCATTTTATTATAAAAAATTTAGGTTTTAAAAAATTATTTATCTAGTTTCACCAGTGCATTAAAGGCTGGTAAAAAAGATAACAATACTTAAAAATAATAAAATTTGTTATTACATTATGACAGAAGTTAATAATAAATGTCTTATTGGAAATGGAGATTTTTTTCCAGTTCTTCATATCAAGATAGATAAAAGCGATACATTTTTATATTGCATCGCCTTATATATTTTATTGGATGGGGTAAGTGTGGAAATATGTCGTTGTGATAATTTCCATAATAAAGGACACCATATTCATTATCACAGACCAGATTGTGAAGGTGAGGAAATCCCCTTTGATTTTAAGGGGATAGGAGAAACAATAGATTATTTCCAATCCAACTGGAAAAACTTAATGGAGAAATATAAAAATGGATAAAATTTCTGAACTTATTGAAAAGATATATACATTACCAAAAGAATTGGTTTCAGATAGAGAATACTTGGTTTTACCTAAAGAACATATTGATAAATTATTAACCCCGAGAAGAAAACAGATAATACATTTATTATGGGAACAAAACCCTATAACCGAAAAAAAATTGTCTGATTTATTTGAATGTGATGTTCATAATGATTTAGTAATTTTAAATCACGTGGGATTAGTGAATATACAAAGAATAGATAAAGAGAATAATCACAATATAATAACTTTAAATAGAAAATTAAACGTTATTTAGTTCTTACTCATTTTAATTAATTCTAATCATTTATTTTCAGAGTTTAGTTTTAAGTTAGTAGCCAATTCATACAGACATTTGTTTATTGTTTGGTGTTTAGTTATAAAATTATAATAAATCTTAAATCCTTTTAAGATTGAATTAGCACTTTCAACAGAGCCATGAAAGCCACAGGACTCCAATTTTGTTTCTTTTTCCTTTGTGATTTAGTAATTTCTTCTATACAAAATAATACTTTTTTTAGATATGTCCTCTTTATCATCAACCATAAAATAATTAATAAAAAGAAACTTAAAAAGTTATATACCAACCGCTAACCCACCAATATATTGTCTAATAACATTTAAATCTATCTGCAAATAATTTCTAGCGCATCTCTGTGCTTTAATTCATAATCTTTTCCTAAAGCTCTTTTTGTTCTCGCATCAATTGCTTTGATAAAATTTCTCCCAAAATCAGTGTGCAAAAAATAAGCAAAATCCAAAGCTGTCGAGCCCTGGGGAAGTAAAAAACAATCTGGCAAAATTCTTCCTTTGCTGTCTTTTAATTTTCCTCCTGCAGGAAATATTGCAATATAATTTAACAAAGAAAAAACAGCTTTATTCAAAATTTGCTGAACTCCTGTACTATCAAAAATATCTAAAACATTTTCCTTAATTTTTTCTAAAGCTTGTTTTTGTCTCTCATTAATTTTAGCTGAATCAATTATTTGAAAATCTTTTTCTCCAGGAATATAATTTATCAAACCTGCTTTTGCTGCTTCTCTCAAAGCTAATTCAGAATCTGCACTGCAAGGAACAATCATTAAGTTAGGAAATTTATCTTTTAACTTTTCATAATTACTTTTTCCCTGAGAAGTATCAATTTTATTAGCAGCAATAATCATAGGTTTAGTTTTTTTTCTAAGTTTAGAAGTAAATTCCATAACCTGTTTGTTTGTCCAAGAACTAGGCTTGTCCTCAAAATTCAACTCTAATAACACTTCTTTAACTTGCTCTTTAGTAACTTTCAATCCAGAAAACTGTTTAGCAATTTTTTCAGCAAAATCCCCTTTCTCAACTTCTGCTTTTCTAGAAAATGTTTTCCATGCTTTTAAAAAAATATTATAATACCACTTATCTAATTCCTTTTCTAAAAAAACAATATCTTTTGTTATATCATACTTTTCTGTTTGTTTTCCCTTTTCGTCTGTTTTTCCTGAAGCATCAACAATATGAACAAAAACATCTGCTTGTCTTAAATTATCTAAAAACTGATTTCCTAAACCTTTTCCTTCGCTGGCTCCAGGAACTAAACCAGCAACATCCATTAACTCAACAGGAACAAATCTCTGGCTATTTATGCAAAAACCATGAGCAGGCTGGCACTTAACTCCGAACTCTTTATCAATGCAATCAACTTTCACATAACCAACACCGCGATTTGGAAGGAGTGTAACAAAAGGTCGATTACCTACCCCTACATCTGCAAGTGTACATGACTTAAAAAAAGTAGATTTCCCAACATTAGGCTT
>CAYPRJ010000009.1:0-23067 GCA_964413095.1 Candidatus Woesearchaeota archaeon | reverse complement strand
AAAATATCCTTAATAAAATATAACAATTATGTCTACGATCTCTCTGTGAATAAAGTTTCCCCTAACTTCCTTGCAGAAGGAAATGTTTTAGTACATAATTCAACAAGAGCAAATATAATAGAAACCCTTTACAACAGAAGTTATGTTAAAGAGAGAAGCATAAAAGCAACACCCCTAGGAATCTCCTTAATATTCACTTTAGAAAAACATTCCCCAATAATAATCGACGAACAGCTCACAAAGCAATTTGAAAAAGATATGGACTCTATAACACAATCAAAAAGTAATTTTAAAGGAAAAGAAGAAAAAATTATTGAAAAAGCAAAAAAAACTATAAAAAAAATAAGCAAAGATTTTGAAATAAAAGGAGAAGAAATTGGAGAAGAACTTGTAAAAGCAAATGAAAAACTTCGTGAACAAGAAAGAGAAGAAAATAAATTAAATACTTGTCCTATTTGTGAAAAAGGAAATTTAGCAATTATGTATTCTAAAAAAACAAAAAGATATTTTGTTGCATGTAATGCTTATCCAGAATGTAAAAACACTTACACCTTACCCCCAAATGGAACCATCAAAAAAACTGATAAATTTTGTGAAAAATGCGAATGGCCAATTTTAATGAGATTATCAAAAGGAAAAAGGCCATGGGAGTTTTGCTTTAACCCAGAATGTCCAATAAATAAAAAAAGATTAGAAGAATATAAAAAGAAAAAAGAAACTAATTCAAACAATATTTTAGAATATAATAATCTTTAATAAAGCTCTTCAATAATTAAATGCATGACAAAAAATTTACGAAAAATATTATATACAGCATTATTGATAACAGCTGGTTCTGTTATATTTAATTGTGCTTCTAATACTCCTAAAAAAAATACTTCAGAATTAGAAAGAGAAACACAACCAAGAATATCTGAAGAAAATTTTCAAGAAACAAAAGATAATGATTATGAAGAATTACAAAAAGATTATCTTGAAGCTTCAAAAAACTTGAAAAAAGCTGAAGAAAAAACAAAAAAATGGAATGAACTTTCTCTCTTACAAACCCAGATAAATGAATTATACAACAAATTCGGAGAATCTTCTTCATTATATCAAAATTTTATAGAACAACATGGAGCAAGAAGAAATGAACTTAGAAATGATTTATTAGATGAAACTAGTTGGAAAAAAAGAAGCCAATATGAGACTTGCCTGGAATGGTGGGCTGTAGAAACCAAAAAAGCCAAGCAAAACTATAAAGAAATTCAAGAAAATTATAAAAAAATTGAAGAACAATTAAAAAAAGAGTAAGAAAAATGAATAAAGGGCAGGGTTACAAATCAATAAAAGAAAATGTCAATGGGAGAAGAAATATATCTTGGGAAAACGTGTATCCTAATAAAAAACAAAGATACTCGATAAAATTTAATTCTTTTTTCTTTAAACAAGAAGAACTAAAAATTTTAGAAGAAAAAGAAAAGACAAAATATTATTACAAATTCAAAAAAGACTAAAACCACTCTATTAATCTTTTCTGGGTTTTAATTTGATTTAACAACTTACTTTTTCTCAAAATAGGCTCCACAAAAAAATTATATTTCATTTTTCCTACTTGCATAACAAAATTAAGAAGTTCTTCTTTGCTAGAAAAATTCATTTCCTTATTGTTTAAAGCTTTTCTTACACTTTCTCTAACAACCCACACACCAAGACCAGCCCAGTAAGATGGAGTTTCAATTCTTATTGCTAAAACAGAAGCTTGTCTTTTAATCTTGTTTAAGTATTCTAAAATAGGAAGCCGTGCAGCATAATAACCTCCAGCAGTATTAGAAGCATAATTTTTCCTGCCTTCAAAATTTTCAAAATCAGTAGAAGCTTTCATCTCATTCGAAGCATTCCAAGAACTTCCTGGCTGATATAATTCAAAAAGCTCATAACTCCAGACATTGGGAAACAACAAAATCATATATTGATTTCCCATAAACTCTCCAAAAAACAATTCATAATTTTCAATCTCTTTATAATCTTTAATTTTTTTCAATAAGAATTTTCCTAAAGTATCATCAGTAGCTGTTATACTCCAACGAGTAGGAACAAGTTTTTTATTTTTTTTCAATCCCAAAACTCCAACACTCAAAATTTTATTTAAAACATATTCATCAAAATTTTTCTTGTAAAGATATTCAATTCCTTCAGAAGCCTTTATCTCATCATCAATAACTTTATCAACCTGCCTGTTAACTTTAACATTTCCTGTAATTTTTGCTTTTTTTAAACTTCCTCTCATGCTATGTGGAGTAACAACTCTGTCTCTGCCTCTTCCAAAATTTAATTTATTTTTAAGCTCAATTTCCAAATCTACTGGCTTAGAAGCAATTGCAATTTCTTTTGCGATTTCTATAAACTTTTTATTCATTCTAGCATCCTGAACTCTTGACTGAAATCTTGAATTTAACAAACTATTTCTCAAACTCATAACATCTCTGATTCCAAAATTATTTTCAGCCCAGTATTTCTCAGAGTCGTAAATCCAAGCATCTTTATCTCTTTGCAAAGGACTTAAAACCCCTACATTTACTAAAGGGTATTTCAATCCAGAGCCAATAAACACACTAGGAGGAGAATTACTATTTAGCTTAGAAATATTTTTCAGATTTTTATTTCTAAAATTCGTTTCAGCTATTTTTTTTATAACTTCAAATTTAATATCTTTCATAAAAAACCTCTTTTAAAAATTCCTTTGTTTTTTATTTCAAAACTCATTTCTTTTTCAGGCAAACTTCTATGCTTTAAAATTATCGCCTTTCTCTTTTTACCTTCTTTTTTTAATTCAATAATACACTTACTCCAGTATTTAAATAAATCACCTCCAACAAGATTCATTTCTCTCTTAACACCTTTTCTTATTTCTTCTTCTGATAAAAACTGAGAATAAACCTGATTTGTGATTATTATTGGAATTTGTTGTTTTCTTGAAATTTCAGAAAGGTCTCTCATTTGTTTTGCAACTTCTCTATTTACTTGTTTAATTTTTTCATCATCTTTTAGTTTAGCAGCACCACCAAGTTCAAGCCTATAAAGCATAGCCATTCCGTCAATAATAATTAATCCTATATGCTCTTTTTTTATTTTCTTTTGTAAATTACTTATAATGCTTTTTTGTTCTTCAAAATTAGTGGGTTTTAATAAAAAAATATTTTTTAAGATGTCTTCATATTTATCTTCTGTTATTTGCTTTACTCTTTCAGAACTAAACCCCCCTTCTGTATCAAGAAAGAGAACTTTATTTCCTTTCTTTGCCTGACTACATGCAGCAAGAAGCACAATATTGGTTTTTCCACTTCCTGGAGGCCCAGCAATCATAGTTATAACATCTTTTTCATAACCACCAAAAAGCCACTTATTCAAATCATAACTTCCTGCTGATATTTTATTGTTTGACATAAACCAGAAAAGATTTTAGAATTAATAAGTATTTATGTAGATTATCTCACCCTCTTAAATCTAGCTCTTTTGAATTTTTTCTCTGTTAATCTAATTCATCTAGTTTTTTCCAACTAATTTTTCCTATTTTAACTTTTTCAGTAAGTTCATCTAAACTAAGATGACTAATATCTGTTGGAGAAATAAAACAACCTGAATATTCTCCACTATCACTTCTTCCAAAAGCTACGAAATATTTTTCAATGCCATTTCTTTTTAAATAAAAAATTCTCGGATTTTCTAATTTTGTAAATTTCTCTTTGTATTCCATAAAAATAAAATCATTTTAGTTTTTTAAAATCAGATTCAACTTTGTCCAAATCTTTTGTTACAGAAGAAACAGCATCATTTATTGCTTTTTTAGCTGTTTTGCCTTTTGTCTTAACTAAAAGAACAGGATTTTTTGTAGGATGTTCTCTTTTCCAAGCAGCAAAACTAACATTCTCATCTTTATTAAGATAAACTCTCAAAATCTCAATTATTGTTAAATTCTCAACTTCAATTTTTATTTCGTTTTTTGAATTTTCTAAAATATTAATCTCCATATTAAAAAATTAACAAATTGCTTTATAAATTTAATGTTCTCAAACCTTTTCTTTTCACTATGTAATTTTCTGGATTAGTAAATACTTTCTTAGCTATTTTCGGTAATTTATGTCTGAATAAATAAGGAACTTGAACAAAAGGAATTTCATATTCTCTACTAATCTCTCTAAGTTCACTAACATCATTTTTTCTAATTTCCAGAGCTCCTGTTTCTCCATTTTCTTTTGGAGAGACATAATAAAAAAGGGAATCCTCTTGATCTAATGTAAAATCATTAATTATCATATCTGGTTTTCCTTCATAAGAACTAACTTCTTCTAAATAGCTTAAAAAATTTGGCACTGTATTGCATGAAAAAACATGAATGTTGTCAAGATGGTTTTTTAAGATAATCTCAATCATTCCTCTCCTTTTACCATGAGTATTTGTTACAACACAAATATCCTTCATCCAATTATCTTCAGAATTTTTTATCATTTGTAATACCTATTTTATTTTTCTTCATCACCCCAAACTAATCTATTTATATCTTCTTCTGAAAGTTCCTCATTTTCAGAATTATCTTCTGAGTTCTTTTTCAAACTCTTCTCTCCTAAAATTTTTTCTTCTTTTTTTCTCTTCATTTCTTGCAAATCAGAAATTGTCAAATTTTTTGTAATTGCCGGATCAAACTTAGGTTCTTCTTCAAACTTTCGCTCTGTAGAAGGAGAATTTTTGGAAAGTCTAACTCCAAAATAATCTTCCACTTTTTTAATAAGCAAATCATGATTTTTAGGCAAAGTCCCTTGTTCAGCCATTTTTATAGCACTTTCTGGCTCATTAATTTTTTCAGCAAGTTGTTCTCTAGTCAAATGTTTCTGTCTTCTTGTACGCATAATAACCCAGTTAAAATTACTAATTAAATCAGAAACATCTGCATCTTCTCTTCTAATCTGAGATTCAAAGTTTTTGTTTGCAATATTTCTCAAAGAACTATCCTGCTCTTTTGTTTTATTTTCTTTTTTTTCTATTCTAACTCCTGAAAGTTTAGAGAGACGTTCATACATTCTTTTAGTTGAATCACTTATTTTTTTAGAAAAATCCTGGGGTAAAGATTTAGCAAGTGGTTTTTCTTCCTTAATTTTTTGCCCCGGCTTATTAACAATAGGAATATCTTCTTCCATAGAACATTTTTTACATATTTTTACTATTCCTTTCTCAGAGATAGCATCAAAAAGCAATGCCTTACTTCCAGAAATTCCGCATTTGAAACACCATTCCATCTAGAAACATAATACCTTTAGTTTTTTAATATTTATATAATAAAAAGATTGAATTAATCAAGATATTTTTCAACATCTTTCTTGCTTTCAACTTCTGTTAATTTTATTTCTTCATCAATCAGAATAACAGGCAATTTATCTATTTCATATTTCTCCAAAAGCAAATTAACTGATGAAAGATTATTATCTGCGGCAATTGGAATAAGCATCAGATTACTTCCTCTTTCCTCTTTTATCTGAGACAACAAATTTGAGAAAAATCTCTGTTTAGATTTTTGTTCAACACTAGGTTCATTATATTTATAAAAATAAACAAGATTATGATAATCTGAACCACATTTTTCTTTAATTCTAATACTATTTACCCAAAAAAGAGTTCTCAAAATATCATATCTTCTATGTTGGGAAATTATTTCTTTATTCATCTTATTAGCTTCTTCATATCTTTGTATAACTAAAGCTTCCTCGTAAATTTTGTCAGCAAACTTTATATTCTCCTCAACTAAAATATCACAATCAAGCTCCATCATATTCAAAGCATCTTGTATTACTCTCTGGTCAAGAATCTCAGTTTCAGCTTTTAAATACATTTTATTTATATCATCAACTCTTGAAGATTCCAACATATATCCCATAAAAATTCCAAAATTAAATACAACAAAAGTTAAGATTAATGCATACAAAAATATATATTTCTGTTTTTTTATCATTTTATCTCCATTTATAATTTCTTTTTATCATACTGAAAATTGAACTTAACATTATAAAAGGATATGATGCTAAGTAAATAATTGAAAAAAATAAGAGATTAAAAATGCTTTGTTTTTTTAATGCTTCTTTTTTCATGATACCTAACACAAGTAATAAAAAAGCAAAACCTGCTATAAACAAAATTATTCCTAGATAATTCAAAAAACTCGCTGTTATATGAAAACTATCTAATGTTAAAAGAGGGACTCCTGCTGTTAAAGAATATTTAGTGAACAAAAACTCGCTAATAATTCTGCTTGTAACTAAATAGAAAAAAACACTCAATCCTATTATTCCTAAAAAAAGTTGAATAGCAAAAAAAGGTAAAATAAAAGCTCCTAACATTCCTTTCTTAAGAAAAGTTTTTCTGTACTTCTGAATACATTGCAAACCTCCTATATTCCATCTTTTCCTTTGTTTCCACCAGGCTTTAAAACTACTAGGAACATTTGTTGTTGCATAAGTTGACAAACACATTTTTCTTTTATATCCTTCTCCTGTTAAATGCCATGTAATTTCAATATCTTCTGTGATATTTTTTTTGTCAAAACCTCCCAACTCATCTAAAACAGATTTTCTATACATACCCATAGGTCCAGGAGTCACATAAATGGCATCAACATATCCTAAAAGTTTTCTAGTAAATGCTATCATATGGTATTCTAAATCTTGTAATTTTTCAAAAAATCTGCTTTTATTCCTAGGAACAAAAAAACATGTAGCAGCTCCAACTTCTGGATTATCAAAAAAACCAATAGTTTTCTTTATTGCATCTTTTGCAGGATAACTGTCTGCATCAACAACAACAAAAATCTCTCCTTTAGCTTTTTTCAGGGCAAAATTCAAAGCTCCTGCTTTACTTCCTTCGTTTTTTTTAGTATAAACTTTAACTTTTTTGTATTTTTTTTCCAATTCTCTCGCTATCTTCAAAGTATTATCTGTGCTTCCATCATCAATAACCAAAACCTCTTTCAAACCAGGATAATCTGTTTTCAAAACTTCTTCAATTGTTCCTTTTATTGATTTCTCCTCATTCCATGCAGGAATAACAATTGACACAGAATATATTTTATCAGATTTAGGATATTCAAATAAACTTTTTTTATTATTCAGATATAATAGCACATAAAAAATTAAAACATAAATTGAAATGAACATATACCCTAAATAAATAATTGGAAGAATTTCCATTTTATTCATCAGATGTTTTATCTTTTAAAGATTCTTGTAGTTCATTATCTGGATTTAAAGAAAAATAATCATAAAAATCTTCACTTAAAGTAAGCTCCCATGTATGTCCTTGTTTCTTTTTTTTAACAAGATTAAGCTCTACAAACTTGTTTATGTGCTCATATGCTTTATTTCCTCTGATTTTTATTATAACAGACTGCTTAATTGGTTGCTTATAAGCAATTATAGCCAGAGTCTCTTGTTCTGCTTTGCTAAACTCACTCTTTCCTCCTGCAATCCTATTTACTAAATAAGAATATTCTTTTTTAATATCCATTTTCCATGATTCATTCTTCTCTATAATTTCAATTGCAGAATCTTCACTTTCATATTTCTCTTTCAATTTCTCAATAAGCTCTCTTAACATAATAGGATTTATATCAGTTAAACTAATCAACTCCTGCAGATTCAGAAATTTCCCAGATACAAAAAACACTGCTTCTAATTTTTTCAACTCCTGCTTTTCTTTTGCTATATCAATTTCCTCTATTGTTTTTCTTTGCATAATTTAAAAAAGAAATAATTGTTTAAAAATTCTCTCAAATCTTAAACCTCAAAATAGCTCCAATTCCACCAAGATTCTTGAATTGCTGTCCTTCTTCTGTCTCATCTGAGATAATTTCAATTTTAGCATTAATATTTTCAGCAGTTTTTTTCAGCTCTTTTGCAAGAGACTTATTTAAATCATCTGACAAAAACAAAGTATTAACAGCACCATATTTTAATGCTTGTTTTGTATCTGGCTCTTTAAGAGTTGCCATGTTTGGATTTTCCCCAAGAGTTCTAAAAAAATTCTCTAAAACTTTTTTCTCGTGAATTATCTCCTGATTTGCTAAAATATCCTGAGACTTTGTAACAAGTTCTTTTAATCCAGATTCATCACTTCCTCCTAAGTCAATTCTTCCAATAATTTTTTCTCTAAGTTTTGTAACTAAATAATCTCCATCAAGGAATTCATCTTTTGTTGGTATTGGCCCTCCAACTAAAATTCCCTTCAGTTTTGGCATTTCAAAAAAACATTTTTTCATTTCTTCTGCAATTCTTTTGTAAAAATCTTTTGTCAGCCCTTCTGTAATTCTGTGAAATCTCTGAGATGAATTATGAACAATTAAACCATTAGCAATAAAATTATGATTTTTTGTTTCAATATCTGTCATTTTAATTTTCTCCATTCTTCTATTTATCTCAGATATTTTAACTGGCAATAAAGGACATTCATAAATTTTTTTTAATAAATCAAATAACTCCCTATCATTTTCTACAAGGTTTAAAATGGAATTTTTAAAAGTTTCTTTGCCCATCAATCTTTGATTCCTAAAAAAATTGCTTACTTTAGGAAAGTCTCTTAAATTATATCCTCTCTCTTTTATAATTCCTGCTACCTTTCTGCCTGATATGAGAACCTGTCTCACACTACTTTTATTAGATTTTGAATCAATTAATACATCCAATTTATTCTCTTTTTCATTGGATGTAAATCCAATAAACTCCCTAAAATTTTCTAAAGATTTTTTTTCATTAATCTGTAGTTTAAATATGGGATTATCTGAGTAAGGATTTTTTTTATTATCATATTCTTGAAAAGAAGAAATTATTGAAAAACGCAATAACAAAAATAAAATTTGCTCTATGAGGGTCTTATTATTAGAACCTATGCCTATACTATCTTTTACTACATAACCTTCAGCATCAAAAACCCCTCTTAAAAAACCTGATACAACTTTATCCTCAGAAGTCAAAATTTTTTTCGGAACCTCACTATCCAAGGTTTTTTTAATCTCTGGAAACTCTGACCTAATTAATTTCACTAAAGGTCTGCTTGTAAATCTTAATTGATGATAATTTTTATTCTCTCTAAACTTGTAACTACTTTTTATATTAAAATATGAATCATATATTTTCTTATATCTCAAAGCAACTTCTTTCCTCTGTTCAAAAAAAGTTATCCTATCATTTTCTATGCATCCGTCCCCAAGATAATACCCTAAAAACTGAGCAAACTTCTCATCTAATTCGCTTGGGAGTCTAACGCATGTGTCCTTGTAATGAGAGGGAGAAGTATATTTGTCTACAAAATCCGCAAAATCAATACCAATTCCCACGCACAATTTAAACAAAAAATCTCTCATTGCATTTTGCCTGCCAATTTCATAATAAGAAACAACTGTCTGAACTGAATTCATTGTTTCAGCTAATTTTTTTTGTGATATATTTAATTGATTTCGTCTGTCCCTTAAAAATTTTCGTCCGGACTCGTTAATTATAAAAGAATTATGGTAAATCCCTGAATTAAACTTATGTTTAACACCGACGACATCAATTTTTTCAGGCATAATTAACACATCGCCACATTTTAGTTCTTCTGCAGCAGTTTCAATAATCTTATCACCTCTAAAAACTAAAAAGAGATGGTCTCCTGAAGATTCAACCACTAATTGAGGGAAGATTGTCTTTATTTTATAAACTTCTTTTTTATCAGTCTCCCATTTAGCAGTAATAGGAGATGCATCAAGCGAAAAATTTTCTGAATTTATATTTTTAATGCTTTTAGTAATCAAAGGGTTATGTGTTTTTTCTATTCTAACTATATCCCCATCATTCAATTGAATCAATGTCCCATGTGGATGGCATTGACCCCCCGCTCTGACTTTGCTCGGAATTCCAGAAGTCATTTTTTGGAGAATTTCTATTCTTTTTCCTTCTAACAAGCCTAAAGTGGCTTCTTTCCTGTCCATAACTAATAAACCATAAACTTCTTCAACTTCAAGCATTTCCTTTAAAGGTTCAAGAACAAATTCTTTATCACATCTGTATAATCTTGTTTTAAGAGGCATTGGAGGTTCTATGGCCCATAATTCTATCTCTTGCTGTCCTTCAACACTAGAAATATTACCACAAAAAACAGCCAAACCATTTTCAGGAGTTTTTTTCATTGATTTAAATTCTCTGATAATTTTTTCCAAAGCATCGATAACATTTTTTCTAGTAGTTGCAGATTTAATATTTTTAGCAGTAGATTTCTCTGCTTCAAGCTGTTTTTGAACAGAATTCACATCATAACCAGCAGAAATATATACAGTTATCAACTCTGTATGTCTGCCTTTATAATTTTCAAGTTCTTCAACAATTTCTTCAAGTTCTGCTTTTGAAAACGCCATATTTCATAGAATAGATTACAATTTATAAAACCTATCAATTAGAAAAAATTCTTTCAAGATTTTTATAAAGAAGATTATAACTCTTACCTCCAAGTTCTTCAAAAGGATAACATATTCCATTAGAATTATTAAAATGAGGTGTTCCTAAAATCATCTTATCTAAAGAAGAATCTTTTATAAGAATAAGTCTATCCTCAAACATATGAATTAATGTTTTTTTCCTTCAAGAGACTCAGGAATTTCATTTGCTTGAGAGTATTTCAAAAATTCATCAAAAATATCATTTTTCTTTATCATAAATAAAAAAATAAATGTTGTTTTAAAAAGATTTATAGAATAAAATATATCTTAAATAAAATCTACATTAAACTTTCCTTGCTTAATTTCTTTTGCATTTATTACATCTTTTAAATCTTGCAGAACATCTTTTAAATCTTTATAATTTATTCTATTTAGAGTTAAAATAATCTCTGCATTCATGGACTTTTTGGCTTTTGTCTTTTCTTGCCTAATTTTTGAAATTATACTCGCCAATAAATCCCATTTATCCCAACCAAGCTCTCCTTTTTCATATTTTTTCACAATAGATTTTTCTTTTTTTTGTTTTCTTGTCTCTGGCCACTTAGAAACATGGATTGATTTATCTTTCTCATATTTTTTAAAATATTCCTGATAAATTTCTTCTGTAACAAAAGGCATAATTGGAGCAATTAATTTTAAAACTGCCAAAAGAGATTTATATAACACATATTGTGCAGACTTTTTTTTGTCTCCCTTTTCATTATATATTCTCTTTTTAACTATCTCAAGATAATTATCACAAAAGTATTTCCAAAAAAAGGTGTCAATATCTTTTTTTGCTTTAGAATAGTCATAATTTTCAAATCTAGATGTCACATTTTCAATCAAAGTGTCTAATTTTTTCAAAAACAATTCATCAATCTTCTCAAGTTGTTTCGGTTTTTTCCCGTCGTAATCTTCAAGATTCATAAAAACAAATTTTGAAGCATTTAACAATTTTGTGATTAGTTTTTTTCCAGAGATAACTTCATGTTCTTGATAATCAAAATCTCTTCCTAATTTTGAAGAAGCTGCCCAGAATCTTAAAGCATCTGCTCCATATGTTTCCAAAACTTCCTGTGGACGAACAATGTTTCCCTTGCTCTTAGACATTTTTTCACCTTTCAGAGTAACAAAACCTGAAATTGCAACATCTTTCCAAGGATTTTTTTTAAAATGAAGCTGGCTTTTTAGAACTGTATTGAAAAGCCAGAAACTAATTATATCATGGGCCTGAGGACGAAGTGTCATTGGAAAAAGTTTTTTCTGTGCTTTTTCATTTGTGAGTTTTATTGCAATTTGCGGAGTCATTGAAGAGGTAAACCATGTATTCAAAACATCTTTTTCTGGAACAAATTCTTTACTCTTGCATTTAGAACATTTTTTAACAAGAGGTTTATCTTTTAAAGGATCAACAGGAAGTTGTTTTTCATCAGCAATAATAATCTCCCCACACTTCTTACAATACCAAACAGGAAAACTAACTCCAAAATGTCTTTGATTGCTTATAAGCCAATCCCATTGCAAACCATTAACCCAGTTGTTATACCTATGCCTCATGAATTCAGGAAACCAGTTTAATTCTTTTCCCCATTTTAACATCTTTTCTCTTAAATCAAGATATTTAACAAACCATTGTTTACTTTTTACAAATTCTATCTCAGTTCCACAACGCTCATGGACATTAACAACATGCTTTATTGGTTTTTGATTAATTAATAACTTAGTGTTTTTCAAATCTTCAATAATCTTTTTACGAGCTTCTTTTATTTTCATTCCTTGGTATTTTCCAGCAATCTTTGTCATAATTCCTTTCTCATCAATAGCCATTTTTATTGGTAGATTATGAGCTTTTTGCCACTCCATATCTGTTTGGTCCCCAAAAGTACAGCACATAACAATTCCTGTTCCTTTGTCCATTTGGGCTCTCTTATCTTCTAAAATAGGAACTTCAAAATTAAAAATAGGTACTTTTGCTTTTTTTCCTTTGTATTTTTTATATCTCTTGTCATCAGGATGGTAAAAAATTGCCACACAAGCAGGAAGCAATTCAGGACGAGTTGTTGAAATAATCAAATCTTTTTCTTTCCCCTCTTCCTTAATCTTGAAAACAATATCATTAAATGTTGAATCAATTTCTTTATCTTCAACTTCAACTTGTGCAATACCTGTCCTACACTCAGGACACCACATAGCAGCAGCATCTCTACGCTCCATTCTTCCTTTTTTATACAAATCTAAAAAACTCCCTTGGCTGATTTTTCTTGAATGCTCGTCAATTGTTGAATATGAAAAATCCCAATCACAACTTATCCCTATATCTTTCCAATCTTGAACAAATTTTGGTCTTTCTTTTTTCAAAAAATCCATACAAAGCTTAATGAATTTATCCCTAGACATCTCTTTTGACTTAACATTTTTTTCTTTTTCAACTAATCTTTCTGTAGGAAGTCCATTGTCGTCTGTTCCAAAAGGATAGAAAATTTCTTTCCCCCTCATCCTCATAAATCTAACAATAAAATCTGTTTGAGCAAAAGAGGCAGCATGTCCTATATGCATTTTTCCAGAAACTGTCGGAGGCGGAGTATCAACTGAAAAAACCTTTTTTTTGCTTTTAGAATCAAATTTATAAATTTTCTCCTTTTCCCAAAATTCTTTCCATTTTTCTTCTATTTTTTTCAAATTAGAGTTATTCTTAACCATATCTTAATTATTCAAGAAAACTTTTAAAAACTATCTATATTTCTTAGTAATAACTAAACCTTGTTTAGCAAATCTCGTCTTATTTCGCGGTCCAATTTCGCAAAAGCGAAATCCTCACGAATTCAGTGTAGCGCGAAAATTACTCGACGAGTTCAATGACACAATGGCAGATAATCAAATAAGCATGCCTGCTGGTTTTGGCGGGTTGACAAGATTCAAAGAAGAGTATGCAAGTAAATTTAACTTAAAACCAACCCATATAATTGTATTTGTAATAGTAATAATTGTTTTTAGAGTTTCTTTAGAATTTATTTTTAGTTAAAATGTTTCCAAATATAAATCCAAAAAAAATGCAGCAGGCTATGAAACAGCTTGGTATGAGCCAAGAAGATGTTCCTGCTTCTCGTGTAATAATTGAAAAAACAGATGACACAAGAATAATAATCAATAATCCTTCTGTTACAAAAATTAAAATGCAAGGACAAGAAACTTTCCAGATTTCAGGAGAAATAGAAGAAACTTCTGAACCAAAATTTACAGATGAAGATATAAAAACAATTGTAGAAAAAACATCTTGCTCTCCTGAACAAGCAAAAGAAACATTAGAAAAAACTGGAGATATTGCTGAAGCAATTTTAGAATTAAGCAGATAAGTTATCATAAGAATTTCTAACACCCTAAAAAACTTCACAAGATACATGCCTTTCAGAAAAATAATTTTTTGCTCTCTCTGTAATTTTCTCAATATCTGAGAGGCACTTCATGCTCAATTTTTTTTATTAATCTATTTTTTGAGAGCATATCAAAACCTTGTTTAAGATTAATAAAAATATGCCTTTTTCATAATATACATAAATAATACCAAAATTCATATTAAATCCAAATACTTCTTAATTTTATGACAAATAAAATGAGCGGAGCGGGTCAATTCTCGTCTTATTTTGCTGGTCCAATTTTCACGAAAAGTGAAAAATCCTTTACAGGTTCAGTTGGCGCAAAATCATCTCGTCGAGTTTAATGAAACGATGGAAAAATTCATAGAATTTTTGCAAGAAGCAGAAAAAATAATCTATGCAACAGACCATTTAATTTATGTAACTTTCCCTCTGTTTAAAGATAAAAAATTGCTCTTAAAAATGATGTCAGAATTAAAAACAGCTATGGCAAATTGTATTAATTCTGTTTTACAATATGAATATCTTTACAAAAGAATAACATTATATAAAAAACCAAAAGATAATTTTAAAACTTTTATTGGAAAATGCGCTCCTGAGTATAATATAAAAAAAGAAGAAACAGATTTAATTATCGAATTATTTGATATTGCAGAGAAGCATAAACAAAGTTCTATGGAGTTTATAAAAAATGGAAAAGTAATTATCTTATCAGACAATATGAAACCAGAAACAATCAATATAGAAAAAATAAAAAAATTTTTAGATTTGACAAAAGATATTCTAAAAAAAATCAAAAACCATTATAGGCTCAAAGAGGATTAAATATAAAAAGGATATAATCTTAGTAAAATGTAGTTCTAAAATATTTAATTTAGTGCAAATGGAAGACATAATTCAAGAAAAAATAAGTGCAGACCATTTACTTTATGTTAGTCTAAAGTATACAAAAACTTGTGATGTAATAACAAATTTGCTTTTAAGATGGGCAAAAATGATTGAAACTAGTATTAATGAAATTTTAAAACATGCAAAAAAGAAAAAGAAAATTTCTTCTATTCCTTCAAGCCCTTTAGAAAAAATAGATGTTGCCAGGAAACTTTTCAAAAAAGATAAAGATTTCTTAGAGATCATTGATATGTATGAAATGTTCAGAAAAATCAGAGATTTGCGAACAGAAAGAATTGGAGAATTCAGAAAAAATGTCACATTAAGAGTAGTTTATAGAGGAGAAGAAATAAATATAAATCTAGAAAAATTGAAAGAATATGCTGATAAGTTAGAAAAATTTATAAGCACTACAAAGCAATTTCTTTCATAAGGTTATTATAAAATGAAAAAATTAATTGTTATTACATCTGGAAAAGGTGGAGTAGGAAAAACTACAAGTGTTATTAATTTAGGAGCTGCTATAAATTATTTTGGAAAAGATACTCTCATTATTGATGGAAATTTAACCACACCAAATATTGGAATACATCTAAATTCTCCAGATGTTCCTATAAGCTTAAATCACGTTCTTCTGAAAAAAGCTGATTTATTTGAAGCTATTTATGAACATGAGTCAGGAATAAAAATTATACCTTCTTCTTTATCTATAAAAGAATTAAAAAAAATAAAACCAGAAAAAATAAAAGATCTAAAAGAAGATTTCAAAAAACTCTCAGAATATGTGATTGTTGATTCTGCTGCTGGTTTAGGAAATGAAGCAACATCCTTAATTGAAATAGCTGATGAATTAATAATTGTTACAAATCCAGAAATGCCTGCAATAACTGATGCTCTAAAAGCAATAAGATTAGCAGAAGAAAAGAAAAAGTCAATTTTAGGAATAATTGTTACAAGAGTTAAGGGAAACAAAATAGAATTACAACCAGAAACAGTAAAAGAAATGTTAGAAGCTCCTATTTTAGGTATGGTTCCAGAAGATATTTCAATGCAAGAATCTCTAAACCTAAAAAACTCAGTAATTTATACACATCCGAAAAGCAAATGTGCCCGTGCATATAAAGAAATAGCCGCAAAACTTCTCAATGTAGATTATGATTCAAACAAAGACAGAGAAAAACTTTTTGAAAGACTTTTTAGAAAATTAAGAAAAAATAATTAACTAACTCTGCTTCCTAATTCAATATCCCCTTCTGGTTGAATCAATTTAACATTACTTTTATCCTTATTAACTGCAGCTAAAATCATTCCTTCTGAAACAACCCCTTTCATTTTTCTTGGCTCAAGATTTACAAACAAAATTATCTTTTTTCCTTCAAGCTCTTTTTGTGAATAATATGGCTTCAAACCAGCACAAACAATTCTTTCGCCAATTTTTTCACCAACATCAAGAGTTAATTTCCAAAGTTTGTCAGCTCCTTCAATCTCTTCAATCTTTTTTACCTGTGCAACTCTCAAATCCAATTTGCTCCAATTCTTAAATTCAACTATTCCATCAGTCATTTTTTAAAATTCTTTTCCTATTTATACTAGTATTACAATTTAAACAAGAATATATTTCAAATCCTTCATTCCTATAACCTTCTTGAAAACCTTCATAGACAAATTCTGATTCAGAGCCACAAGTTGGACAAATTCCTTTAAGCTTTTCTAATTTATCTTCTTCTTGGATTATTTTAACAATATGGTTCATTTTATTTTCTTAAACAAAATCTCTCCTTTTTTAATATCTGTGGAAGAAAATTGCTTTTTGATTTTCTCTGCACTTTCAGGAATAAAGGGCAAAAGCAAATCTGCAATTTTCAAAACACTTTCTTTTAATTCATACAAAACTTTTTTTGGATTTTTGCATTTATCTGACCAAGGCTTTTTTTCCTGAACATATTCATTACAAGCATCAATAAAAGCAAAAATTTCTCCAAGAGTTTTATCTAATTCAAAATTTTCAAAATATTTTTCTATTTTTTTCTCATTTAATTTTTTAATTAATTTATTCTCTGTTTTCTCAGTTCCAAATTTCTCAATCAAACCAGCAACTCTTGAAACTAAATTACCAAGTTTATTTGCCAGTTCATTATTATGTCTTGTTATAAGCTCTTTTTCTGAAAAATCTCCGTCTTGGCCAAACACAAAATTTCTGCAAACATAATAACGAATTGAATCAGCTGAATATTTTTTTACAAGTTCTTCTGGAGAGATATCATTTCCTAATGATTTTGAAATTTTTTTTCCATTAAAAGTCAAAAAACCATTTATCAAAATTGTCTTCGGGGGTTCGATGCCAGCAGAAAATAACATTGCGGGCCAGATAACACAATGAAACCATGCATTATCAATCCCTAATATCTCAATATCTGCTGGCCAAAATTTTTTAAATTTTTTGTCATTAGGCCATCCAATTCCAGTTATATAATTCAAAAGTGCTTCAAACCAAACATAAGTAACATGTTTTTTATCAAGAGGAAATTCAATTCCCCAAGGAAGATTCTCCTTCAATCTTGAAATACTCAAATCCCTCAACCCTTCCTCGACCCTATTAACAATCTCCTCTCTCCTAAACAAAGGTAAAATATATTTCTGATTCTTATTATAAAGCTCCAAAAGTTTTTTTTCATATTTGCTTAATTTAAAAAAATATGTCTCTTCTTTTAATTTTTTAATCTTCTTGTTTGGATGAAACGGGCACTTTCCCTTAACCAAATCCTTTTCAGTTATATAAGCTTCACAACCTTCACAATATAGACCCTTATATTCTCCTTTGTATATATCCCCCTTTTTCTCTACAATCTCTATAAACTCTTTAACTTTTTTCTCATGGTCTTTGTCTGTTGTTCTAATAAATCTATCAAACTGAATATCTAAAGATTCCCAAGCTTGCTTGAATTTTGGAGAAATCTCATCAACAAATTCTTTCGGAGTTTTGCCTTTTTCCGCAGCACTTCTTGCCAATTTCTGCCCATGCTCATCTGTACCAGTCAAAAAGAAAACTTCCCTGCCTTTAATCTTATTCCATCTTGCCAGAACATCCGCTATAATTTTCTGATAAGCATGCCCAATGTGTGGTCTTGCATTCACATAATCAATTGCAGTTGTAACATAAAATTTCTTTACCATAAAATCAGAAAATAAATAAGATTAATAAATTTAATTATAATTCATAAAAATCCGCCACATAGTCTTCAATACTCCCTTTTTCCCTCTCATACAAATTTGAATCTTTTTTCACATATTTAAAATTACCCCAATTAATCACATTTGGTCCGAGAGATGTTTCAAAACTCACAAAAAAATACCTAAATTTACTATTTTTAACAGTTCCTTCTCTTTTCCTTATAATATCCAAACCAGAACTCACATTCTGAAATTGCATAAGAAGCTTATTTAGTTTCCCTTCTCTATTTTTATCATCCACAATAATTATATGATATCTCACTAATTCAGAATCATCTGGGGAAATTTCCCAATTCCACTGGATATGCCGAGATTTTTTCTGGATTTTAGTTTTAGTAATAAATCTTAAAAAAGAAAAGAGGTATATAAAGATATAGCTAATAAAAGATGGTGAACAAAACTGAAAGATTAAGAGAACTAAATTATAAAGCTAGAAGATACAGCATCAAAGAAGGAATTTTCTCTTCTGCAAAAATTTCTTTTGGAGATAATTTTATATCACCTTTTGCAATAGCTGTGAAATCCAGCAATTCTTTAGTTGCTATGCTAAGTTCTATTTCTGGTTTATTGGGGCCATTAACACAATTATTTAGTTCAAGACTTCTTGAAAAACATTCAAGAAAAAAAATAATCTTAAAATCAGTTTTATTTGAATCTTTAATATGGCTTCCTTTAATCACAATTGCTCTTTTATTTTATTTAGAATTTATAACAGAAGTGTTGCCTTTCTTCCTCTTATTAGTTTTTGGATTTTATATTATCTTTGTTAATATAGGAAAACCAGCATGGTTTTCTTGGATGGGAGATATAGTAGGAGAAAAATATAGGGGAAAATGGTTCTCAAAAAGAAGTCTAATTACTGGATTTGTTTCAATAAGTTTAGCAATATTTGCATCTTTTTTTCTTGATTTTTTCAAAGAAAAAAATTGGACAATGTTCGGATTCATTTGTCTCTTTTCACTGGCTTTAATTTGCAGATTGATTTCAAGAAAAATTTTCAAGAAAAAATATGAACCAAAAATAAAAATAAAAAAAGGTTATTATTTTTCTTTTTCAGAATTTATAACAAAAGCACCAAAAAACAACTTTGGAAGATTCTCAATATTCAGGGCAGCTTTTGCTTTTACATGCTCAATTTCTTCATCATTGTTAGCAGTTTATTTATTAAGAAATTTAAATTTTAGTTATATATATTATATGATTATAACTCTTTCAGGAGCAGCATTTTCTCTTTTAGTTTTAGAGCTTTGGGGAAAATTTGCAGACAAATATGGAAACTACATGGTTTTAGGAATAACATCTATAATTCTTCCAATAATTCCTATTTTGTGGATTTTATCTCCTTCCCCTATATATTTAATATTAGTTCCTTCTATAATAGGAGGAGTTTCCTGGGCAGGATTTCATCTTTCAGCAGGAAATTTCATTTACGACAATGTATCAAAAACTAAAAGAGGATTAGCAGTTTCCTACCACAATATGCTTAATGGTATTGGTATTTTCCTTGGAGCAGGACTTGGGGCATTACTAATAAAATTTTTACCAGGAAATTTAATTGAACCGATATTTTTGATTTTTATAATTGGAAGCATAGGAAGAATGATAATTATATTTTGGTGGATTCCGAAAATAAAAGAAATAAGAAAAAAAGAAAAATTTAATGGCTCAAAAGCATTTAAACATATGATTTTCAGAGAAGTAAAACCAACAATTTTAGAAGAAGTCCATCAGATAATGTCTATTAAAAAGTACTTAAGAAAATAACCCTAAGATTTTTAAAAGTAGACTCTGTAAATCTAATATGTTCAAGAAAAAATCATGTAAAAGATGTGGAAAGAAAGTAGATAATAAATACGATTTTTGTCCTTACTGTGGAAATCCTATCAATGAAGATAAAGGAGATTGGGGAATGCTAGGTAAAAATGATTT
This sequence comes from Candidatus Woesearchaeota archaeon, assembly GCA_964413095.1. Lineage (GTDB taxonomy): Archaea > Nanobdellota > Nanobdellia > Pacearchaeales > GW2011-AR1 > CAYPRJ01. The sequence continues at coordinate 3,171 of CAYPRJ010000009.1, read as the reverse complement.
CATTCCTTCTAATGAATTAGGACTTCCAAAAGGATTTAATATGATATTTAATTCTCTCATGAAAAATATGAGCAAACAATTTAATGAAATGAATAAACTTGATAAAAATCCTAAAAAACCTATTAAAAAAAACGGAATAAGTATCAGTATTTCAACTTCAAATAATGGTTCTCCTAAAATAAGAGTAAAATCTTTTGGAAATAATAATATTCAAAATCAAGCACAAAAACAAAAACCACAGCCAAAGAAAAATTTTTCCAAAAGTTTTTCACAAAAAAATGCAAAAAAATTTTCTTCTTTACCAAGAGAAGAGCCAAAAACAAACATAAGAAGATTTTCAGATAAGGTAATTTATGAAATTGAAGTTCCTGATGTAAACTCAATAGAAGATGTTTCAATAACTAAACTTGAAAACAGTATTGAAATTAGAGCAATAACAAAAGACAAAGCATATTTTAAACTCATTCCAATAAACCTCCCAATAACTAACTATAATTTAAAAGAAGGAAAACTTATTCTTGAATTAGATTCTCAAAGTTAAATCAAAATGAGCCTGCACGGATTTGAATTCAAAACCTCGCGGTTTTGTATCCCGAAACGACTTCTTTTCTCTGCCTCTAAGAGAAGTCTGTATAAAGTTCAAATCCAAAATGAGCCTGCACGGATTTGAACCGTGGACCCCTACCTGTCTAAAGACAAATTTATCAGAGTAGTGCTCTAGCCAGACTGAGCTACAGGCTCATGAGCCTGTAAATGATTTTGTGTTTATAAAAGTTTTTTGTTTGTTTTTTTAATAAAAAATAAAAGGTATGAAGTTTATATCGCAAGAAAACTTTAAAAGCATATTTATTTTCAATAAATTATGGCAAAAGGAATGTATTATTACATAAAACAAGCATGGAAAAAGCCAGACAAAGCAACTCTCAGAGAGAGAATGGTTGAATGGCGTAAAAGCAATGTTTTCACAAAAGTTGATAAACCATTAAGATTAGACAGAGCCCGTGCTTTAGGTTATAAAGACAAAAAAGGGTTTATAGTCATAAGAGTAAGGGTTAAAAGAGGAGGACATAAAAGAACTCGTCCTAACAAAGGAAGAAGAAGCAAAAGACTCCATACAAGAAAAAACCTAAAAATGAATTATAAAGGAATTGCAGAAGCAAGAGTTCAAAAAAAATATAAAAATTTAGAAGTTTTAAATTCCTACATGATAGGAAAAGATGGTATTAATTATTTTTATGAGGTTATTTGCGTAGATCCAGAAAAGCCAGAGATAAAAAAGGATAAAACAATAAACTGGATTTGCAAACCCAAAAACAAAAAAAGAGCTTTGCGAGGAAGAACAAGTGCTGGCAAAAAATCTCGGGGTTTAAGAAAAAATTCAAAGGATTAAAAGTCAGGCCTTCAATCAGAACAAGAGGAAGAAAAGGAAAATAATTTAAAAACTTGTTTAATAAGAAAAAGATGGAAACAATAAAAAATCTAACAAAAGCATTTATTGGTGAAAGTCAAGCCAGAAATAGATATACTTTTTATGCTAAAATAGCTAAAAAAGAAGGCTACGAACAAATTTCAGAAATATTTCTTTTAACAGCAGAAAATGAAAAAGAACATGCAAAAAGACTTTTTGAACACATTCAGGAATTGAAAGAAAAACAAGGAAAAGAAACTGAAAAAATAGATGTTGAAACTTTTGCGCCAACAACTTATGGAAATACAGAAGAAAATCTCAAAGCATCAATTGAAGGAGAACATTATGAAAACTCAGAGATGTATCCCCAGTTTGCACAAACAGCAGAAAAAGAAGGTTTTGAAAAAATAGCAAAAAGACTCAGAGCAATTGCAAAAGCAGAAGAACATCATGAACAAAGATACAAAAAAATATTAGAACAGGTAAAAGCAGGAACTGTGTTTAAAAAAGATAAAAAAGTTTCCTGGGTTTGCAGAGAATGTGGATATGTCCATGAAGGAGAAGAACCTCCTGAAAAGTGTCCTTCTTGCGACCATGAAAAAGCATTTTATCAATTGCTATGCGAAGAATATTAAATGATAACTAAAGAAGAAATTTATCAATGCGACATATGTGAAATGTTGTAAAAGTTTTATAAGAAGGAAAAAGTCAATTAGTTTTTGTGGGCAATCAATAAAACTACAACAAAAGAAATACAAAAACAGTACAATAAAAAATTAATATTGATTAATTAACCTACCAGAATAAACTTAAAAACATCTTTTTCTTTATTTTTCTATGCGTTATAAAAAACTTGCAGAACTTTATGAAGAAGTTTCTTCTACTACAAAACGATTAAAAAAAATAGAAATTCTTTCAAAATTTCTGAAAAAGATTAAAGATGAAGATAAAGAAATTTTATATTTGTTACTTGGAGATGTTTATCCAGAATATGATGAAAGAAGAATTGGAATAAGTAATCAACTAGCTATTAAAGCAATTTCAAAAGCAACAGGAACAGAAAAAGACAAGGTTATCAAAGAATGGAAATCTTTAGGAGATTTAGGTAAAGTATCTGAAAAACTTACTAAAGACAAAAAACAATCTACATTACATAAAAATATTTTAGACACAAAAAAAGTTTTAGACAATTTAAAAAAACTGCCTGAACTTGAGGGCAAAGGAACAATAGGAAAAAAGATGTCTTTAATAACAGAACTATTGACTTCTGCTTCTCCATTAGAAGCTAAATATCTTATAAGAACTTTAATAGGTGATTTGAGAATTGGAATAAAAGAAAGCACAATAAGAGAAGCATTATCTTCTGCTTTTTTTAATAGAGATAAAGAAGCTTCAAATAAAATTCAAAGTGCAATAGACAGTTCAAATGATATTGCAAAAGTTTTTGAGATTACAAAAAACAAAAAACTAAAGGATATTGAAAAAGTTTCATTAGAAGTAGGAAAACCAATAAAGGTTATGCTGGCTCAAAAAGCAAAAACAATAGAAGAAGGATTTAAAAAAGTAGGAAAACCTTGTGCGTGTTTTCCAAGAGGAGAGATGATATTTTCAAATCCAAATGCAAAAGAAATAGAAGATTTAAAAGAAGAAAGTATAGTTATAGGAAAAAAAGGGAAATTTCAAAGAATATTAAAAACGTTTGATAGATACTATAAAGGAGAATTAATCAAAATATACCCTCATTATCTCTTTCCATTTGTAAT
>CAYPRJ010000008.1:0-23622 GCA_964413095.1 Candidatus Woesearchaeota archaeon | reverse complement strand
CCTGCTGTCAAAATGGAGAAAAAATCCCTTAATAAAAATCTTCATAAGGCAAATGCAAATGAGATATGGTTGTATTTCCAAAGTGTAATAAATTGGGTTAAAGCAACATTTCCAAATTATCGTAAAGAGATGAAAGGTATTGATTATGGAAGTTTGTATAATAAATATAAAGGCAAAGAGTTTGATTCTAAAAAAATAGAAAAGGAAATAAAAGAATTAATGCAAGATGAAGATGTAACAAAAAAATCAGGAATTTATCATTATGTTATAACAAGAAACGAGAAATACCTTAATATTCGTTCTTTCACAGATAAGATGAAAAGAGAAGCATACGAAAGACAAGAAGGTATTTGCCCTAAATGTAAATCACCTTATTGGAATAAACCTCGTAAATCAAACAAAACCGCAAAATGAAAAACATACCTACTTTTGTAAAGTGGGCAGGTGGCAAGAAGCAGTTAATAGAACAATTTAAGCCATTCTTCCCAAGCAAGATAAACAGATACATAGAAGCATTTGTAGGTGGCGGTGCTGTTGCTTTTTACATTATGAAAACCCACAAGCCCAAAGAGGTTATTATTTCAGACATTAACGAGGAGTTAATTAACACTTATCAAATAATAAAAAGTGATGTTGAGAGTTTGATTAAAGAGTTGAATAAATTAAAGCAAATCCATAGCAAAGAAAACTTTTACAAAATCAGAGCCGAAGATCCTAAGTTGCTTTCTCCATTAACAAGAGCGAGTCGTTTTATCTACCTAAATAAAACCTGCTTTAATGGGCTTTATCGTGTGAATAGCAAGGGTGGTTTTAATGTGCCTATTGGAAGTTATAAAAATCCTGCAATAGTCAATGAAATAGAATTAAGGGAAATTTCTAAGCTACTTCAAAATACAGAGATTAAGGTGGCGAGTTTTGAGGATTGTGTTAGATGGGCTAAGAAAGGAGATTTCCTTTATTTTGATCCGCCTTATTATCCATTAAAGAAAGCGAGTTTTACAACATACACTAAAGACAACTTCTTAGATAAAGAGCAAGAGAAACTTAAAGAAGTCTTTGAGAAGTTAGATAAGAAAGGTTGTAAGGTTATGCTTTCTAATTCCGATACTCAATTTATTAAAGAACTTTATAAAGATTATAATATTGAGTTTGTTAAAGCGTCAAGAATGATAAACTGCGATGGCTCAAAGCGTGGGAAGATAAACGAAGTGGTGGTTACAAATTACGAAACCTCACAGAAGAAACTTTAAAATTTTTTAGGGCTTACAGATCCCTTAGACGCAACAATACACAAGAATAGAAACATTTAAATACTTGAATATCTTAAATAAATTATGGAAAAAACAAAATTAATCGGTCCAGTATCAGAAGAAACCCATAGGGAGTTTTTTGGCTGGAAAATCCAGTTTCGTGTTAGGAATGCCGATCAAACTATGAAAAAACTCTTTGAAATAGCTAAAGAAAAAGGAATAATGGTAGGAGATAAAGAAGATGGTGAAAAAAGAAGAGATTGATAGATTTGTTCAAGAGAAGATAGATAAAGCAAGACAGCAAGATTTTGCTATATTTATGGCTAGGGAAGGAGCTATAAATGAATTAAAGCTGCGTTGGGAGGAAAAAGACAAATCAGCTCAGGAATTATTAGATGAGGTATTATAATGGAAGATACAGCACAAGATAGATATATGAGTCAGGTAAATGACAACTTAAGAGCTATAAAGGAGGAAGAAAAACAAATGGAAACACAAGAAAACCTAGAAACCGTTGGAATTGGGGATAAAGAAGCACTAAAGTTAAACCCCACAAGAGTGAAAATTGTGAAAGCGAGTGTTGTAGCTGTTGGAGAGAAGGGAAACAACAAAGTAGTTTGTGAAGTTGAGCACCCAGCAAAGAAGGATGGTACAATCCAAATATCTGCTGCGAAAGTAGAGATCAAGAACTCTTTGAAGGTTAGTGGGCTTTGGTTCAACACCGACGAAGACAACAGGATTCGCAAGGGTTCAGCATTGGCGTTATTCCTACAGAAAGTAGGAGCTTCAAATATATCCGAACTTGCTGCTAAAGAAGTTGATACAATAGAAGACGATAATGGATACCTTGCTTTCAAAGGTTATTAATTAACTTGGGGCTTTGCCCCATTTCATACTCATCTATCACTAGGTGAGAGGGAGATAGGGGGGTTTTAGTCACCTCTTTCCTACTCTATCTCCCTATCATTCAAAAAATGCCCAGAAATCATGATATCAAGGTTAAACTTTCCAAGGAAGAGTTTAACACAATAAGAAAGAAAGCAGAAGAAGCAGATATGTCTATGTCTGCGTTAGCAAGATATCTCTTATTAAAATCAAAAATTAAGGTATCAGTTGAAGAGGGGTAATTGATGCCCATAATCTTTTTTAAAGTAGTTAAATTAAAGAAATTATGAAAAAAGTTGAGGTTGAAGTCCCTCCAGTTTATATTATTGGGAAGGATGGGAAGAAGCGTAAGAAAAAAGCGATGAAAAAAGCAAAACAGAAATCTAAACCCAAAAAGAGGAAGAAAAGATGAAAAAATCTGCAATTTTCCTATTAATCTTCTTTTTGATGCCTTTAGTATCTGCTCAATCTACTCTAGATCAGGCAAAGGAGTTTCTTCCTGATGTTAACTTCGATAATGTTGGTTTAGTTATAGCAATCTTCTTCATAATCGTTATACTTTTGATTGGATTGGGAGTTGGAACATACTATCTGATAATTTGGCTCAAATTTAATAGACAAATAGTAATTTTGGAAGATGTTAAGGGATCTGATGATCTTGAGCCCGTGGGAAAAGATAAGGCAATGCTCGTAAAGGTAGGAGATGGGGGTACTGAGGTTCTATATTTAAGAAAGAGAAAAGTCTATCGAGGTGCTTATGGTAAGAGGATGGACAAAAATAAATATTATTTTGCGATAGGCCCAGATGGTTTTTGGTATAATGTAACTCTTGGAAGTCTTGATCAAGGGATGCAAAAGGTTAAGATTAAACCTACTGCAGTAAATATGAGATATCAAAATGAATCCCTGCAGGAATTAATCAAAAAAAGGTACTCTACAGGAGAATTTTGGAAGAAATATGGATTTTTCATATTCGGTTTAGTGTTTTTTATACTCCAATCGGTACTTCTCTATCTATCATATAGGGAATATACTTCGGCAGCACCTAATTTTGTCCAAGCAGCCGATGCCTTGAGGGATGCTGCAGATTATTTTAGACAAGCAGTAGGGGGATTAGATTCATTAAAAGCAACAGGGGGTATATCTCCAGCATAATGGCATCATTAGCATTTTATTTGTATGGAATTATCTTTTTATTATGCTTAATCATAGTCATTGAAGTAGTTTTGTTCATTTTACGGCTCAAACTAAGCAAGATACGAAAAAAAGCCCCAGAGGGTGCCTCAAAAGCCCAAATTAAGGCATTAAACTATGATTCTGAATATATTGAAAGGAGGGAAATGAATAATGGTAAAGGAAGAAGACTTGAAGAAGCTGAAAGAGGAGCTGAAGGAACTAGAAGAGGAGAAAGCCCAACTTCTGAACAAATCGAAAGACTCAGAGAAGAAATCAGAAGAAGAAAATCCGAGCTCGAAAAAAATAGATAAATCTGAAGATAATTCAGAAGAATCTAATGATTTAACCAAAGAAAATGCAACTTTAAGAAATGAGTTAGTTATGAGGGAATATAAAGACTCTCTTAAAGATTCTGTTAATTTTAGATACGAGCTTCTATTTATGCTTAATAAAATAGCAAACGCATTAGATAAAGAAGAATAAAATGGGTTATCTCAAATCCTTAATGCCAAATACCATAATTGGTTTTGTTTTAGAGATAATCTTTTTTATTGGAGCTGGAGTAAGTATCGCAGATAATAAAGCATTTAGTTCGATGGCTTTCCTAATCGCAGGATTAATACTGGCTGGGGTTGTAGGTAGAAAAATACAACAAGAGGCAGTAGAAAAATATAAGAGAGAAAATGAGTGAAAAGGAATCCTTTTTTTCAAAGAAAGATTTAAATCTTGTAGTAATGGTTCTTTTAATTGTTTGTATTTGTATATTGGGTTATATCTTATTTTATAAAATCAACTTTGAGGGTGCTGAATGTACTCTTGATCCGATAGGCTATGGGCTTAGGGAAATACAAGAAGCGAATACATATCCTGTTGAATGTTCTTGTAGATTACTAGCACCTGGAGGAAGCGAGGTATTATTCTTTAATTCTACTGATACTTGGAGCTTACTCGAATAAAGAAGCATATTTTTCTTGTATTTTCTTTTTATCTAAATGAGCATATATCTGAGTAGTGTTAATGCTCTCATGTCCCAAATAGTTCTTTATTTCTAACAAGTCCCATCCATTATCCAGAAGCCATGTTGCACAGCTATGCCTTATCTTATGAGGGCTTAAAGGATACCCCAATGCCTTTTTTGAGGCATCTCTAAGCAAAGCATCCCATCTATTATGTCCTATTGCCCATAATTTAAAATCAACACCTCTATCTGAACGCCATCTGATAATCCATTTTCTTAATCTCTCAACAACATTATATGGCACGAATACAACTCTTTCTTTATTTCCCTTTTCATTTAGCTTTAACTTAACTGGCTTTCCAGGATTAGTCTTAAAGCCCTGCCAATCAATATCCTTTCCAGTTATAGCAAGAAGTCCCTGAGGTCTAGCACCTGAATAGAATGCTATAAGCAACATAATTTTATTTCTTTCATCATCAAAAGCATCATGGACTTTCATCAAATCAGACTCATTAATATAAACAGGGAGCTTTCTTTCCTTCCTGCCTTTCTTTTTAGGAATCTTAATCTTATCATATTTAACTTCCAGGGGATATCTTTCTGTCAAAAATTCCTTATAGTTCTTTATGAAAGCCCAATAAATATATCCCTTATAAGTTGAAAGATATTCATTAACTGAGGTTTGATCGAAATCAGGATACCTAAACATATCAAAACAATAGGTATAATCTCTTATGGTTTTATCAGCCAAGCGTCTAAGTCCTAGCCAACGAATGAACTCTTGTTTGTAAGACATATTATATTAGAGCATCCCAAATTTATAAACCCTATGGGACTAATACCTATTAGTCCCCATGGATACCCAACAGGGCAGTTAAGGTAGTACCAATTTAGGGTAGTAAATTTATAAGATATTAGCAGTAAGGATTTTACAGAATTAGAAGCTCTTGTGAGAGAATGTTTAACTGAATGGAGAGTTAGATTTATCTAATTTATGTTAACATAAAGAGTAACATCTTTTTACCTTATTAACATTTATTTGATATATTGTTAATAAGAATAGAGGGTTAATTAACTAGTTGACTTAGGGTATTCTTATCAGTATTCTCGTCGGCAAATTCATCATCCTCGTAATTCTTCTCTTTTCTAAAGGTATCCTTTAATGATTTTTCAAATCCCATATCTTTTCTAAACCTATTAATCTTTCCTAATCCTTTATTGTATAAGATACCCTTCCCGAGTAGGTAAAATCTAAGCTCTTTAAAACTCTTTATGCGTTTAGTTTCAATAAACTCATTAGCTTCTTCCCAATAACCTAGAGGTTTATCGTCGGTGTCGAGGTTTAATTGACTTCTTTTTAATGCTTTAAGCTCCTTGTATATCTTCTCTTGGTCAGGTCTTAGCTTTGTAAAAAACATGTGACCCACATAAGTTGTAAGTCTATTGTATTGGGGTTTAACTGGTTTGCCCATCTTCATTTTATTAATCCAGTTCTCCTCTATTTTTTTATTGATATTTGTTTCCCACGGATCATTAGTATAAAGAGAGTTCTTATTCATTTGAACAATAGCCATTCCCCTCTTGATAATAGTAATTCTGATTTTAAACAGCTTACGAATTTGAGGATCTAAGTCATAAAAGAAAGGTACGCTTCCGATTAAAATATTATAGTTATCTCTATACATATTCATTATCTTAATAAAGTTTTTCTGATCGCCTGAAAAAAAGTCCCTATTGTGTGCGGCATTAATCATCTCATCAGCGTCGATACAACCAAACTTTCGTTCTTTAAAAGCATTCATTACATCATCTCTAGAAAACATTAAATCTCGACGAGGATTAAACTTGCCGGTTTTAGTTAATAGTTTATATGCAAGAGTAGATTTTCCAGCACCTCGCATTCCATCCATTATAATGTTTGCATCGAGCTCTTTATTCTGACGCCTCTTAATTGCCTCTGCTAAGTCCTTCATATTAATAACAACTTTTTTCATTTAAGCCTCGTCTTCTAATCTTTCCATAAAATCTTTTCTAGCTCTATCTTCATCAAACTCTTCAACTTGGTAAAAGATTAAATTGTTTTGAGTTAGTATTCCTGAAACATCTTCGTTTATTTTACATAATTCTCTAAAAATTAAATCGTATGTTTTGGCATTAATTACTATTCTATCGTCGCTGTAACCTGTATGATAACTAAGTCTTTGTATTTTTCTTTTAGCCATTGGTAAATAGCTATAAAGTACATCAAGAATAGTTTTGTAGTTTGTAAATGTTGGTTCGTCTTGGGGTTTTATTTGTTTTAAGGTATCGCTAATCAATGATTTTAATGTTGTAACATATCTCTCGAGGGCAAATAGTTTGGCTTTTGTTTTGTCATCTTCATTTATAATAAAATCATCAATTAGTTGGGATGTACCATGGTAACAAATAGTTCGATACTCTTTGCATTCATATAATGGCTGCATAATCATAAGCTCGGAGTAGGCTTTTGCTGTATTCCATTTTCCTGTTTCGGCAACTACTCCCTCATCATAATTTGACTTTTTTGCCATATACCCAAAAGGTATTTATAATTTAAAATAGTTATGGGTATATACCTGGTATATTTTATGGTAAGACAAGAGAGAAGTGGTAGATTTGGTTCGCCAATTCAAACATCAAAGGATTCTGAAACAAGGGAGATTAAACCTAGAGAGATTAAGAAAAAACCGAGGATTCCTGCAGGAAGATTCGGAAGAGGATTAAAACAAACTAAAGCACTTCAAGAACAGGCATTTCAATTAAGAGAAGTTAGAAAGGAAGCTATTTCCAGAGCCAATGAACTTGAAAGAGATTTTTTCTCCAAAAATATAACAATAGCTCAGGCAGAGGAGGCGTTTGGAAAAGTAGATCCTTTAGTTGCTCAGTTTATTAAAACAAATCCAGAAGTAAGAAGACAAATTGCAAAGGATGCTGTGGAGAGATTAAAAGCAAAGATTGCAAGTGTTGAAATAAAGATTTCAAAATTAAGAGAAGATGAAAGAGAAGAGGATAATAGAGATAGAAGGAGAAGAATAGAAGATGACTTGGACGAACAAGAAAAACTTCTAAGCGAGTTAAGAAGATTAAGAGGACAAGCAGAATCAGGAGCATTTAGATATAGGGAACTTGAGAATGTTGCCGAGTCTAATGCGAGAGCAAGATCAAGGAGAAGCAGAGCTGGTAGAAAAGTAAGAAGGGAATTAAGAAGCGAAGGAGTACCTACGGATATTATTACTAGAATATTAAATCGAAGAGGAAGTGTTACATTAACAGCACAAGAAGCACAAGAATTAACTCCTCAAGCAAGAAAAGCACTCGGTGTAGAAATTAAGAAATCAAGGAATCTTCCAGAGGGTGCAGTAGCATCAGCCGTAGGAGGAGGATTCCTTTTTAATACAAAAGATGTCCGTGGATTAACTACAAGAGAAAAATTCCTTGCTGAAGTTTTAGGTCAGAAAACGCTAAGAGTTAAACCAATAGCAACTTCTATTACTGGAGATGTAATTTCTAAAGTAGATTTGCCTGATGCAAAAGTAGCTAAATTAGAACCTGATAGAGTTCAAATATTACAATCGAGATTAAGAAATAACAAAGATTTAGAGTTAAGAGAGAGGGTTGGAATCGCAGCTCAAATTCCTGAAGCTAAAATACAAAAAGAAATAAATCGAATTTCTGATTTTGCTGAATCAAAAAACTTAGTTTCTACAGATAAAAGATTTGAACTGAGAATAAAAAGAGGAAAATTATTTGGATTTGGTCGGACTGGAGGAATAAGTTTTGGGAAAGCAGATGATAAAATATCAAAAGATACATTAAAAGAAATAAAATTTTCTTCAAAAGAAGCATTAAGAACTAGTTTAGATGTTGGAAGATTCGCAGTGCCCGGATTTTCGCAAGTTAGTCAAATTACTTTTGTTTCTTCCACTGCTGGAAAGATATCTGCGAGAGATAAAGCAACACCATTAGAAATAGGTACATCTGTAGCAATAGTTACATTTCCAGCTTTGAAATTCTTGAAAGAACCTAGTATTAGGATTAGAGAAAAACCATCCAAAATAACTACGATAGCTGATACCAAAATACTTAATTTAAAACAATTAGAAAAATCCTTGGATATCGCAAGTGTAAAAGTAGTTTCTATAAAAGGAGCAAGAAGAGAATTGGTTGTTTCAAGAGCTCAGGCATTTTCAAATAGAGTATTTGGAATTAAAAGACCGAAGGAATTTAAAACATTAGAAAAAGCTCAGATTAAGCTCGGTGGAAAAATAAAAGAGATTGAACCATCGAGTATATCTTTAGTTCAAACCGAGCCATTTATAACAAAATCAGGAAAGGTAGTAAAACCAGCATTTCGAGATTCTCTTGATGTTGCTTTTATAGCGACAAAACAAACATCAAGAAGATCAGGTAAGACTACTATTGGAAGATTTGAGGGTGCATTAGAAACAAAGTCATTTTCTTTGAAAACCATTAGGCCTGAAAAATTGTCAAAGATAGATAAAAAAATATTTGAAGAGGCTATAAGATTAAACAAAAAGTCTGGAAAGTTTAAGAGAGTAGTTTCTGATAAGGATTTAAAGTTTATAGTTGAAGGAAAACAATCAGCTCAAATATCAAAAGCCTTTCCAAAAGATGCGAGTATTAGATTCTTTAATGTAGAAACGAAAGATTTGATTAGGATATTTAAAACTCCCAAAGTAAAAAAAAGTTCTATTCCAATAGAAACAAAATTATTAGATAACACTAAATCATTATCTAAATTAGATGTAAGAAAATCAAAAAGATTTAAAGAATTAACTGCTGAAGAATCTGCGAGAAGCGTTATTAGAGGAAGAGGAGGAGCAATACAGAAAACAAAATTGAATATTGAATTGCAAAAACAAACTGGATTAAAAGAAGTTGAAAGATTATCAGAAAGTATTGCAGCAGTAGATATTACTTTCCCAAGAATACCAAGAGTAACAAAGTCAAAACAACTTATAGATGTAAAACCTAGAAAAGCAACATTCATTAAAGGAGATGTTTTTAGAAAAGAGATTCAACTTCCAGCACCTAAATCTAAAGATATCAATATACAAAGAGGAATAAAGCCAAAGAGAACTAAAAGTCAAGAAGCTCAGTTACAAAGGCTACTACAAACTGATTTAAATGTCAAAAGTAATTTAAAAACAACCGATATAAAAACTGCTGCAGGTTTAAAATCTAGCAAGATTGTAAAAACACCAATAAAGACATCATCATTTAGTAGAGCATCAACAAGATTAGATTTTCTTCCATCGATAGTTGGAGGAGCTGGAAGAGCAAAATCTGCCTTTTCAGGAAGAGGATTTGATGCCCAGTTGGAATCAGTAATATCTTCTCCCAAGGGAATATCGAAAGAATTTGGAAGTTTAAAACCATTTTCAAGAGAAATAAACTTATCAACTACTAAGCCCAGCGTTAAACTAATACCGAGAGAGATTAGTAAGAATGTCATAAAAGGTTCAGCAAAAGAAATTACCAGGAGTTCTGTTAAACTATCAACCAAACAATCAACAAAACAATCTGTTAAATTAACAACTAAATTAACAACCAAAACAACAATTATTCCAAGAATTCCAAACATCAGTATTCCTAGAAGTCCAAGAAGTACAAGAAAACCGATCATTCCTCTTAACCTATCAACTCCTAAAAGAAAAAAGAGAAGAGATAGAGGGAGAGCGGAATTTGGTGACTTGGCACTAGCAGAAGGCTTTACTGCAAGGCAGTTAGGATTTAAACCTCAAAAGATAAAAGTTGCGGATATTGGAAAGGAGTTAAGAAAACAAAGAGGTTTGGAAGCGGTAAGGTTGAGGCCCTTGATAGTTAATGGGAGGAAAGTATGAGCAAATATTCAGAGGAGGAATTAGTAAACTACATAAATCAATTACAAGGAGATTTAGATAAGGCTAAACAAAACCAATCTAGCTCTATGGGTACTGGAAGTTATTTCCAACAATATCAAAACTCGATAGTAGAATGGCAGTTAGATTTAAGCAAAGAGTTTGAGTTAATACACCATCAAATTCGAGGACATATAATTAAAAGAGATCAAAATGACAATGAATATTGGGCAGAGCCTGATGATGAGGATCAGAAGCTCCTAAACGAAAAGGGAGCTCAGGAAGTAGAGAAAATTATTAGAAACTATCTTAATAAGAATTTGTTACTATCCAACTTTGATGAAAAAATAATAAGAGAGAGAGTTGAACAGTTCGCAAGTAGATTGAGGCGTTTTATATATTTGAATTATGAGGAGTTTGGATTAGATAGTTACTATAAACAAAAGCATTTCGAGATGTTAGTTATGAACATTGTTGATATGATTGAGGCAGCATATTATCGTGCATTTAATGGAGGGGAAAGAGAATCATTAACTACTATAAGACAAATAATCCAAAATGAATCGATAGATAATAGGCCTCAGATGCCTCAGGTTACTTCTCAAGGTCAAAGAAAAGGATTCTTTGGGAGAATGTTCGGCAGATGAGAAAGATATTAATTCTTTTGACAATAATTACCATCTTTCTTGCCAGTTTCTCATCTGCCGAGTTAATCTTTCAACAAGATACTCCTATAGATATTAGTCATGCCATTAGAATAGATGGTGCTTCATCGGATACTATCAATGCAAATATTACTGTTAAAGATCCTTTAAATAAAATTATAGCGATAGGTTCAATGTCTTATTCTTCTTCTACACAACTTCATAATATATCTTTAAACTCTGGAAATACATCTAAAATAGGAACATATAATTATTGTATAAGTGCAGTAAATAATACTCTTGCTAATACGCAATGTTTTGAATATGTTGTTACTCCCACAGGGGAAAAAGCAACTATTTCCCAAGGCATTATCTTTTCTTTTCTAGGTATATTAAGTTTAGTGTTTTTTGGTTTGGCATTGTTTGGGGCTATAAAGATTCCATGGAAGCATCCTCGTAATGATTCTGGAATTATCGTTGGAATAAATGATTTAAAGTATGTTAAATTATTGCTTTGGTTTGTAACATATTTAATTCTAATATTCATAACCTTTGCCTTTAGACATGTTAGTTTATTAGCGAGTTGGGATGTAGCAGGTAATTTCCTAAACGCAATATTTTGGTTTTTGATATCATTCTTATTTCCAGTTTTTGTAATTGTTTTTGTATCTGGAATAATTTCGTATTTAGATACGAGAAAAATAGATAAAATGATAAGGAGGGGAATGAAATTAAGATGAAAAAGAATGGAGTTTTAAAAATAGATTCAGAAACTCTTCAAAAGATGAGAGAACTTAGTTTTGAGTTATCATCTATTGAAAAAAAGAGAGTTAGTATGGGAGATATTCCTCGAAGACTATTATCGGAAAAAGAAATAGTTGAAAGATTAAAATTGGGGTCAACAGAAAGGAGGCTAGGAAGAAGAAGATGAATCGTAAAGGAGGATTATTTGATATCTTTATATTGCTAATAGTTGGATTTGTAGTATTTTTATTTTTTGCAGCATGGGTTTATGGTTTTAATTTATTAACAAATCAGATAGTTGATTCAGGAATAATAGTAGATAATCCTTTTAATGATGGGACTACGAATATATCAGATATTGGAGAAGATACTTTTGGAGCTGTAAATACAGGTCTAGGCTCTCTTAAATGGATTGCCTTGGTTATCTTTATAGCCATGATTATGGGTATAATGGTAAGTAACTTTTTAGTAAAGGCACATCCAGCATTCTTTATAGTTTATGTTTTAATAACAATAATCGCAGTAGTCTTTTCAGTTTACATATCAAATGCGTATGAAACTATTGTAACCTCTGCTAATCCTTTAGGCCCTACTCTTCAAAGTTTTGGAGCAATGGATTTCATAATGAACAATCTTCCAATATGGACAACTATAATCGGATTCATGGGTGCTATTTTCCTATTCATGGGAATTATAGCTGATAATGAACAAGGGGGGAGTATTCCAATATGATATTTTGGAGAATTCAAAACATGAAAAAGATAATACCAATTATTTTAATATTTTCTTTCCTTGTTTTTGGTTCTGCCTTCAAATGGTCTGATTCAGAATCCGAATATTTCGTTAATGGAAGTGCACCTTATGATGGAACAACTTTCTGGGGAGAGGAAGGAGGAGATATCTTGGGTGTATTAGAATCAGGAGCATTGGTATTGGATCTTAATGATGATGTTGCGACGGATCTAACATTTGGAAAATTTGTTGCGAATGGAACAACAGATCCAGCGAATCTTCCAGTAAGAATACATCAAGGAGGAAGTAATGAATCATTAGCATTAAAAAGTGAAATTAGATCATATAGATGTGTAGGTTCGATTCCAACTTGCACAATTGATATTCGATTAACTGACGGAACAACTTCTGTGAGTACTTGGGGATATTCAACAAGTGGGACAAGTCCAACTGGATTCAACCTAGGAAAAGATCCAGCAATCTCTTTCAATGTTTCTATGGAAATTCTTCCTGAACAAGACATAGTTAACTGGAGTGATGACGAAGGGACTTCATGGACGGCAACAGATATTAGTTCTTTGGATAATGCAGAAGAATGGTTTTATGAAGTTTATATGACTGAACTGGAGGCAACTACTCAAATAATGTTCAATTGGATTAAATATCTTGGACCTATTCCTGTGTTTTTGGATGCACCTGATGATGGATCTTTTCAAAATGAAAACCCAGTTTCTTTCAACGCAACATTGAACTCACCAGAAAATTTTAATATTACAAATGCAACTCTTTATATTTGGAATTCAACAGGGGGAATTTTTAATAATTCAGAAACTAATTTTATTACAGGAAAGACAAATACAACTTCTTTCGATGTAATAATGGATATTGGAGAATACACCTGGAATGTTCTTGGAACTTTTACAAATGGAACAAATAATATTCAACACTTTTTTCCTTCTAATTATTCATTTACTTATGGTTTTAGTATAGATTCTCGATCCTATGATGTTAATCTAACAAATGGAAAACTATCAGAATTTGAATTAAACATTACTACTGCAAATACGGCAGATAATGATTTTTTAGGATTTTTGGTTTGGAATAATACTTCTTATGAACCTAGTAAAACAATATTAAATTCTAGTTCAATATCTTATTCGTACGATTTGGTAATTCCTGCTGTTGGAAATACTTCAGGAGTAACGATCCCTCATTATTGGAATATATATGATTCTGATGGGAGTTTTAACATCTCCACTGATTCTGTTAATCAGAATGTATTTAGCCTAGGCATAGATAATTGTACTACTTTCAGCCAGTTACTTCTTAACTATACTCTTTATGATGAAGGTAGTGTTACATTAATTAATGGTACGAATCTAAATTCCTCGATAGAAGTAGAGGTTACAATTACAAGCCTAGCAGATACAAGCATAACTCAAACTCTAGCTCAAACATTTTCAAGTGTTAATAATGCTCAAATATGCGTTAATTCTATTGATACAGGATTCAGAGTTGATTCTCAGGCAAGATACTTTACAGAAGACCATGTAGTGGAGTTTCATAACATTCAAAACTCTACATTATCTACGGATAACTTCCCTCAAAATATAGATTTATTTGACTTATTATCTACTGAATCTCAAGAGTTTTTAGTAACTTTCAAAGATAGTAGTTTTACTCCTGTAGAAAATGCATTGATTACTGTAACAAGAAAGTATGTTGGGGAGGGATTATTTAGAACTGTTGAAGCTCCTCTGACAAATTCAGACGGACAAGCGATAATCCATTTAGTTTTGGGAGATTTAATTTACACTATTGAGGTATCAAAGGATGGTGTTTTACTGGGAACTTTTGATAATATAGTGCCTTTCTGTTCAAATATTGCGACAGGAGATTGTACGATTAATCTTAATGCTTTCTCAAGTGGTACTGAGCCTAGTGATTTTGAAACATATAAGAATGTAAGTTATAGGTTTGATTTTGATAGGGGAGCAAGAACCATAACCCCAAGATTCAACACACTTGATGGTTCAGTAAGAACATTTAACCTTACTTCTACCGTGTTCGATAATAGGGGAAATAATACTGTTTGTTCAAGTACTATCACTACATCATCGGGTTCTATCGATTGTGTTATACCCATATCAGTAGGAAATACAACTGTCGAAGCAATATTATACCAAAATGATGAATTTGTTGCAAGAGGAATATTTAATCTTCAGGATTCTTCAAGTACAGGATTTGGATATACTGGAATAATAATGATGGCCTTGCTTTATATTACAATTCCATTAATGATGATAACCTCTGGAGCTGGAATAGTTATAGGGGCAATACTGGGATTGATATTTGCTTCAATGCTTAACCTCTATATCGGAGGTGGAATAATAGGGCTTGGATCAACAATATTATGGTTTATAATCGCAGGAGGAGTAATCTTATGGAAGATAAATTCATTAAAGTCGGCATGAATAAAGTAGGGGGATTCAAGGAAGTAACTGTTGGAATTGTAATGGTTGCTCTATTCTCTTTTAGCCTTTTAACCTTTGGCTTTCAGATTGCAGTAGATAATAATTCTACAGACAATATCTTTGATGATCCTGTATTGTCAGGTGTTAATGATACTCTTAGGGAGAAGTTAGGCGAAGTAAGAAGTACAACTCAAGAACAGAGATCTAACTTAGAAAGTCAGGAGGCTCAAGAAGGTTCTCAAGATGAGGGTTTTGGATTAACTGCAATAGTGGGAGCAGTATTTTCATTCTTTGGTTTGGGAATATCCATGTTTAATGTAATCTTCGCAATAATAGCTGATGCTATTGGCATTCCATCTATTGTTTTGAATGTATTAGTAGGTGTAATCATATTGGTTCTAGTACTCTTTGCATGGAGAGTTTGGAAGGTGGGAGGAACATAAATGGCTTATGAAACACTAGCAGAAAGAAATGTAAGTGAGGGTTTTCAAACCCTTTTCGTATATGTTAATGATGTAACAGGAGGAGTATTTACTAACACTCTTCTGTTTAGTTTGTTTGTTGTTACTTTTCTAGGTTCTTATTTTGCCCAAAAGAGATTATCTACCGATCCGAATCTGGCTATGAGCTTTGCAGTTTCAGGATATTTCGTTACAGGATTAGCGCTTATTCTTTCTTTGATTCCTGGAATGGTAAATATTTTATCTGTAATAATTTGTATAGCAGTATCTATTCTTGGAACATTATGGCTATATCTATCTAAGAGTGCTGATTAGATAAAAATATACCAAGTATTCTCTGTTTAAACCTGCTTTTAAACTATGGAATCTTTAAAATCTTACAACAATAGCTGTAAGGAGGTATAAAATAATGAGAAAATTAATGAAACAACGCAGGGGGCAAGTCGGGCTTGATACAGCCAAGGCAGTTATGCTGAGTTTGTTGACTATTGCTGTTATCGCTTTTGCGATTATCGTCGCTCTTTCAGCTCTTGGCAACTCCAATGCTTTGGAAGAAGGATCTCAAGAAGCAAATGATACAGACAATATTCTTAACAATGTTACAGGAGGAGTAAGTGATTTCTTCTCTAATACTGGAACATGGATGGCTCTTTTAGCTGTCGTTGTTATAATCTTGATTATATCGATTGTCATCTTTGCAGTTAATAGGTTTGGAGGAAGAACTGGAGGTCTTTAATCGTGTCTTTATTTTTTGATTATTTTTTTACTTTTGTAAAAGAAAATGGTAGAAAGAAAAGCACAAGCAGGATTAGAAACAGCGAAGGTAGTAGTTTTAATAGTTGGAATTGTTGCAATAATAGGGGTGCTTACTATTATTATCCTCGGCAATTTACATAAAACCGATATAGTAGATAATTCTATTCCGATTATTTCTGAAGATACCTTTTTTAATTCAACATCTAATCCCTTAACTCTTTCTAACACCTCTACAGGAATAACTTCTGTACAAACTAAGAACGATACTTGGAGAGAATTTATAGAAACTACTTCAGATTCTGTTTTGAACTTTGGATATAATGAATCTTTTAGTATTGGAACAGACGATTTCAGTTTATCCATCTGGTTGAATTTATCAAATCTAAATCCATCAGTTGAAGCGACTTTTGTAAAACAAGGGGGAGGTAGTCCATCTCAAGAAGGATATTGGTTTAGGGTTGTTGATGGAAGTGGACAATTACAATTCTATGTAGCCAATGGAACTAATTCTGCTTCTGGATGGGTTGTAAATAATCTAAGGCCCGATACAGCATTTCCTATAGGAGAATGGGCTCATGTAGCTGTTGTTATGAATAGAAGTGAAAACTTTACAGTATATGTTAATGGGGAATTTAATGCCACTACAGATGTAAGTTCAAACGAGGGTGTAGATATTACTTCCCCTAATGATTTCGTAATAGGAGGGGCTTCAAATAGAGATTGGAATGGTTCTATTGATGAGGTTAGAATTTATAAAAAAACCTTAACAACTGATCAAGTAAATGAAATATATAACTCTGGAAGGATACCTAATGCTTCATTAACTTCAGATAATTTAACCTTTTGGTCATCATTCAATGAAAACCAAGGAACTACTGCCTATGATAAAGTTAGTGATTTTGAAGGAACATCCACTACTGCACCTTATGGAACTGATGGAATTGATATAGATTTAGATAGTTCTGATTATACTGCAACTTCAACATTATTTAGTCTAAATTCAGATGTTTATGCATATCAGCCAATAAATATAACTTACGGAAGTATTCAAGGCACTGATTACCTCGAATATATCGAATCTATTAATGGAGGAGTAACTGATTTCTTCTCTAATACTGGAACATGGATGGCTCTTTTAGCTGTCGTTGTAATAGTTTTAATAATTTCAATAGTAATTTTTGTAACTAACAGGTTTGGAGGATCTAATGTGGGGTTATAACCTAACCATAAACCTTAAATTTAAAGATGAGTTATATTAAGTATGGAAAAGTTTAAGAAAATTATGGGGTTTTCTTCGATGATAATTTTAATAATTTCAGTTATCTCCTTGGCAAATGCTTCATCTCAAATAAATATTTATGGAAATCAAGAGGTTGGAACAGTAATTAACCTAGAAACTAGTTCTCCCTTAGGAGATTCTAATTGGACAGGAACAAATACTTTTGAAGATGATGTAATCTTTGAAGGAGAAATCTCTGGAAGTTATCAATCGTTCCAGTTAGGAAGCAAATCTGCAAATTTAAATTCAGGAGGAACTGCAGAAGAATATATGTATGTTATTGCAGATAACCCAATTCAAACATCAAATCAAAAAGGAATAATTATGAAAGAAGATGGAAGTATTATGGGAATGACTCTCCAATATGATATAACTTCTATCACAGGAACAGGATTTGGAAAGACATTAAGAAGCGAGATTACGATAAATGGAAACGCTTTATTATTAATAACCCAAAGTTGCACAGCTTCTGTTGGAAGTGAATTAACTTGTATAGCAGATTATGACAGAGGAACATACACATTCAATTCAGGAGATGATATTCAAGTTAAAATGAGAACACAAGGAATAGGAGGGACTTCAATCATTGATATAGATGATATGATTATGACTCTTAATGTGATTTATGATGATTAAGAAAATAGCAATTTTAATGATGGTATTTGCTTTGCTTCCAATAGCAACAGCTTTCACAGATGGACAAATTTTAACACAACAAGAAGTAGATAATTTCCCAATAGAAAATTATAATACTATCGACTCTTTGGTTAATCTTCTTGAATGTCAAAGAGAAGGAAATGGATTCAATACCTATCGGAAAGATAAATGGTATTATGTGAAACCTTTTTCTTGCCTTCAATTAGATGTTATCAATTATGGAGAATCTTATGAGATTATAAGAAAAACATTTTATCCCAAGTTTAGACATCAAAACTTCTATCGTTGTTTACAAACTTTGGATGATTCAATTTCTCTTCGTGATAGAATAAGTATTTGTTATGACATCTTCCAAGAAAACCTAAGAACTTCTGGGAAATTAAAAATATTTGGAATTAAGGCAGAGATAGAGAGTTATCAAGGAGTAGAAAATACGGAAAGAGATTTTGGAACTGATTTTGGAGGAGGTTATTGGTAGATGGAATCATATCTTTCGAGGGTTGTGAGTAACACTTCCCCTATCGTGAAGCACAGAACCACAACCCTCGAAATGTTTAATATTTTGAAAGGGGGTAAGAAGATAATGGAAAATAAAATTAGCCTAGGTTACTTTGGGGCAATTCTTATGATTTTCTTAATGATGTTTGGATTTGTTAGTGCTTTTCCTAGTAATGATGCAACCTCTGATGGTAGTCTATCAAGAGATAGATCAATAGGAAATTCTAATCCTACATTAACATCTTCTTCTTCTAAGGGTTCTGGATTTATCACTAAAATGACTTGGAATGGAGAAAGATGTGTTAATAGGGATGTTATGAGCAATCCAAGAATTTATAGTGTTTATAGTACTCTATCAGCAGGTTATATGGAAGTTCTTGGTTCATATCCATTAAGCGAGGATAAGAGATGGGTTGTTAAGATAATTCCAGGAGAATATGGCTATGCTCCTGATAAATCTTGTGATCCCAATGAGATAAATCTTGAACCTTTAAGAGTCGATTGGTGGAGATTTGGATAAAAAGATTATGAAAAAAGAGGTGAAATAAAAAATAAATAGAAAACTATTTAAAGTTTAATTATTTAAACTTCTTATGAATGAAAGAAAGAGGATAGATTTTTATAAAAAAAAGGGGCAGAAGATACATGTCAAATTAACTAATGGTACATTCTATAATGGAGTTATTGGGCATATAGGAATAGATTTCTTTGAGATTGAAGATCAAAAGATAGGCCCTGTCGTCATTTGGTTCTGTGAAATTCAGAGAATTGAGCCTTATAGGGAGGATACTAAATGAGCATTTTAACTGGTTGTATTTGTTTTAAGTGTAAAAAATGGCATAGTCATGTTTCTAAAATTAAAGAGAGGTATTATTGTTTAAAATGTGCAAGGGAGGTTGGAGGTGAAAGAAAAATCAAAAAAGAGATATGAGTGTGAATATTGTGGGGAAATTTGGGGTGTTGATGCTGAAACAGAGATGTCTAATATTGTTTGCTCCTGTGGTCAATCTGGATGGAGATTTATCTCTCAGGAATTTTCTGATGAAGAATGGAAGAAACTAAAAGAAGATATTAAGGATACTTATTTAGATGTTGTCGATTTTATTATGTATTGGATGGATATGCCTGAAAAATACGCCAAAATCGTTTCTCTATGGATTTTAGGCACATATATGCATGATAGTTTTAACACCTATCCTTTTCTATTCCTAAACGCTATGCGAGGAAGTGGTAAGACAAGATTGCTTAGAATTATATCTCATCTTTCCAAGGGAAGCGAGGGTGATGTTCAAACTGGTTTAACTGAATCTGTCCTATTTAGAAGCCCAAAGGGGGAAACTCTTGTATTAGATGAATTTGAAAATGCTTCAAGTAAGGAAAAGGCAAATCTGAGAACTTACCTGAACGCTTGTTATAAAAAAGGTGGAACTGTAAAAAGAGTTAAAAAAGTCAATCGAAAAGATGGGGATAACTATGAGATAGACAGGTTTGAGCCTTATAAACCGATTGCTATGGCAAATATTTCTGGTATGGAAGATGTTCTAGGAGATAGATGTCTGACTCTAATCATTGATAAATCGCAAGATAAAAGCAAGACAAAGCTAGTTGAGGATTTTTCAGACAACTCAAACCTACACCAAATAAAAGTTCGTTTAATTCGTTTTAGTGTAGGTTTGTGCAGTGTAGTGTCCCCCCAGGAAACTATAAAAGGGTGGAATAACTACATCAAAAATCAATTTAAGACTACACCCCCCACTACTACACTACAATACACTAATATACACTATAAACTATATAAGAAGATAGATAAGGCAGGAGTAGATGGAAGAAATTTTGAACTTTTAATCCCAATTTTCTTAATTGCCGATTATTTGGGAGAAGATATACTTGATGAAATTTTAGATATTGGGAAGGAAATTGCTTCGATGAAAAAAGAAGATGAATTTATTGAATCTCAAGATATTCAATTTATTGATTTTATATCAAAACAAGATTCAATGGGTAGATGGGTTGGAGTTAAAGAATTAACTCATAGTTTTAGGGGATTTATCGATGCCTCTGCTGAAGATGAATGGGCAAATCAGATATGGGTGGGTAGGGCGTTAAAAAGACTTAACCTAATCCATAAAAAAAGAAGAGTTTCAAAAGGTATGGAAATTATGCTTGATGTTAATCACGCAATAGAAAAAATGAAGATGTTTGGGAAGTAGGAAATAGAAGAATGACAACAATAAAAATAAACGGAAAAAATGTAGATAATAAATTATATGTAGAAGAAATAATTACAATTCTAAAAGATAATGCTAAAATAGATTGTGGATATAATGCTAAAATAAATTGTGGAAGTAATGCTAAAATATATTGTGTCGATAATGCTCAAATAGATTGTGGAGGTAATGCTAAAATAGATTGTGGATATAATGCTAAAATAACAGCAAGTAAAGGAACTGAAGTTACTGCTTGGTATAGAAGAAAAAGACACGAATATAAATTCACAGAAAGAAAAAAAATCCACTTCAAAAACGGAGAATTCAAGGAGTTTGAAGAATGAATGAAGTAGAATTAAGAGAATATGTAAAGGAAGAATTTGTTAATAGTGGATTTATAGAAGTTTATCAATGGAAAAACTTCACAGGGCGTTAAAATGACAAACTTAGAATGTTCAGATTGTAAAAAGTCGTTTGCTTATTGTGAAAGAGGTAGCAAACTTAAACCAAAACCTCTATGCCCTCATTGTGTTTTTATGAATGAAGAAATTCAATGTAGTTTTTGCAGAAAAAAGGAAATTAGAAAAAATATGTGGCTTGATAACTGTTGGGTATGTCAAGCCGAATTATGTAATTTTTGTTCTGCAAAAACAATAAAAGTTAAGGGCTTAGAGTTTTCTTTTTGTAAAGAACATTCTAATTACGATTTAAAAGAGTTGGAGCAAGATGCTGAAAGATTACTTCAAGAGGTTAAAGAATGATTTGTAAAAAAAATCAAGTGAGGAGTCTATGACAGAAGATTTGCCAAAATTAAGGAAACTTGGAACTTATGGAAATCTTGCAGAGACTACAACGGCAGTGAGAACTCAAAGTTGGATCTTTGATAAACCAATAGAGAAATTAATAATTGCAGGATGTGTTTTATGGTCAGGATTTTCAATAGTTAAATTCATCTTGGATCTGATAATAAATAAATAATGGAAAATGAATTAAGATTAATGATTAGTTGGTTTGAGAAAAAAGTAGATGAAGCAGAAAAAAATTACAAAGAGAAGCATAAAGAAAATTTAGATATTCAAAAAATGAACATGCATGTTAATAGAAAATTGAAAAGAGAGATTAGGATTATGAATGCAGTTAATATAATTCCTTCTGCTCTTATAATCCCTGCTGTCAAAATGGAGAAAAAATCCCTTAATAAAAATCTTCATAAGGCAAATGTAGAAAAGAATGATGAGTTTTATACACAATCATCTGATATTGAAAAAGAATTAGGGCATTATAAAGAATATTTTAAAGACAAAATTGTTTTTCTTAATTGTGATGACCCAGAGGAAAGCAATTTTTGGCGTTACTTCTCTTTAAATTTTGAATATCTTGGATTAAAGAGATTAATGTCCACACATTTTGGTAATGGCAGACCTGCGTATAAACTTGAGATTGTAAGAGATATAAACAAAGATGGAAAGATAAACAATCTTGATACAATAAAAACACCTCTAAAACAAAATGGAGATTTTAGAAGTCCTGAATGTATAGAAATTTTGAAAGAAGCAGATATTGTTGTAACCAATCCACCATTCTCTTTATTTAGGGAATATGTTGCTCAATTAATGGAATATAACAAAAAATTCATAATTCTTGGAAATCAAAATGCAATAAGTTATAAGGAAATTTTTGAATTAATCAAAAAGAATAAAATTTGGTTAGGTGCTGATAATAATGGAACAAAGTGGTTTAAAGTTCCAGATGATTATGATATAACGACAGAATCAAGAAAAAAAACTGAAAATGGAAAAAAGTTTTTTAGTATGGGAAATATTGTGTGGTTTACTAATTTTGATATTAAAAAAAGACATGAAAATATAATCCTTTATAAAAAATATAATCCCGAAGAATATCCAAAATACGATAATTATGAAGCAATAAATGTTAGTAAGGTTAGCGATATTCCTGTGGATTATAAAGGAGTAATGGGGGTTCCTGTAACTTTTTTAGATAAATATAATCCAGACCAATTTGAGATAGTGGGACAAATGGTAACTACGAAGATTGATGAATATAATCATGGATACCCGTATATTAATGGTAAAAAGATTTACGCAAGAATTCTAATTAGGAATAAGAAAATTTAAATAAGTAGTTTTTATTGTTATTTTATGGAAATAGAACTTAAACAAATTTCAATTAAAGAAGTTACAGATGGCTACAAAAATGATGATGAAGAAGGTGTTGTTGGCTATAAAGGAAAACTAAACATTCGTCCAAAATATCAGAGGGAGTTTGTCTATAAAGATAAACAAAGGGACGCTGTTATTGAAACAATAAATAAAAATTTCCCATTGAATGTAATGTATTGGGTAAAAAATGCAGATGGAACTTATGAAGTAATGGACGGACAACAAAGAACTATAAGTTTTTGTGAATATGTTGCTGGAAAGTTTGCATTAGATTTCAAATATTTCCATAATCTTACAGATGACGAAAAAGAGAAACTTCTAAATTATAAATTAATGGTTTATTTTTGTGAAGGAACTGACAAAGAAAAATTAGATTGGTTTAAAATAATAAATATTGCAGGAGAAAAATTAACTGACCAAGAATTAAGAAATGCTATTTATACAGGCACATGGCTAACTGACGCAAAAAGACATTTTAGTAAAACAAGTTGTCCAGCATATAATATGGCAAAGGATTATATGAAAGGAACACCAATAAGACAAGATTATTTGGAAACTGCAATTAGTTGGAAAAGTAATGGAAAAATTGAAGAATATATGGCTAAAAACCAACACAAACCAAATGCAAATGAATTATGGATTTATTTCCAAAATGTCATAAATTGGGTAAAAACAATTTTTCCAACTTATCGTAAAGAAATGAAGGGTGTTGATTTTGGAAATTTATATAATGAATTTGGAGAAAAAGAATTTGACCAAAAAAAGATAGAAAAAGAAATTGTTAAATTAATGCAAGATGAAGATGTAACAAAAAAATCAGGAATTTATCATTATGTTAT
>CAYPRJ010000007.1:0-34328 GCA_964413095.1 Candidatus Woesearchaeota archaeon | reverse complement strand
TTTCTGAAGAATTAGCTGGAAAACAAAGAGCATTAGATTTTCATGAAGATGAAGCATCAAGAGGAATTACAATTGACTCTGCATCTGTAAGTATGGTTCATAAAATTGAAGGACACGACCATTTGATTAATCTTATAGATACTCCAGGACATGTTGATTTTGGAGGAGATGTTACAAGAGCTATGCGTGCAGTAGATGGTTGTATAATTTTGTGCTGTGCTGTAGAGGGCGTGATGCCACA
Organism: Candidatus Woesearchaeota archaeon; assembly: GCA_964413095.1. GTDB lineage: Archaea > Nanobdellota > Nanobdellia > Pacearchaeales > GW2011-AR1 > CAYPRJ01. Next base: position 34,087 of record CAYPRJ010000007.1, on the reverse strand, counting down.
AACAGAAACAGTTGTAAGGCAGGCATTAAAAGAGCTTGTAAAACCTGTTTTATTCATAAACAAAGTTGACAGATTAATCAAAGAAGTTAAGTTGACTCCTGAAAAAATGGAAAAAAGATTTGTTTCTATTATAGAACATGTTAATCAATTAATTGAAGCAATTGCTCCTAAAGAATATAAAGAAAAATGGAAAGTTGCTGTTGGTGAAGGAAGTGTGGCTTTTGGTTCAGCATTCCACAATTGGGCTTTGTCTTTCCCTTATATGAAAAAAAATGGTATAACCTTCAAAGATGTTATTGATGCTTATGAAAAAGGAGAGCAAAAAGAACTTGCAAAAAAAGCTCCTTTACATGAAGTTATTTTAAACATGACAATAAGGCATCATCCTAATCCAGTAGATGCACAAAAATATCGTATTCCAAAAATCTGGCATGGAGACGAGAATACAAAGATTGGAAAAGATTTATCTAATTGCGACCCTGAAGGAGAACCTGTTTTTGTTCCAGTTAAAATTGTTTTTGACAAACATGCAGGAGAGGTTGCAGGAGGAAGATTATTTTCAGGAAGCATAAAACAAGGAGATGAAGTTTATATGAATCTTGCTAAAAGAAAAACAAAAGTGCAACAAGTTTCTGTATATAAAGGAGCTCAAAGAATTATTGCTGACAAAGTAACTGCAGGAAATATTATTGGAGTTGTTGGTTTAAAAGATGTTATGGCTGGAGAAACTGTTAGTAAAGAGCCAATGGAACCTTTTGAAGCAATGAAACATTTATTTGAACCTGTTGTTACAAAATCTATTGAAGTTAAAAAAGCAGCTGATTTACCAAAACTGGTTGAAATTTTAAAACAAGTTGCAAAAGAAGATCCTTCTATTAAAGTTGATATTAATGAACAAACAGGAGAAAGTTTAATTTCTGGTATGGGTGAATTACATTTGGAAATTATTGAAAATAGAATTAGAACTGAAAAAGGTTTAGACGTAAAAACTTCTCCTCCAATAATTGTTTATAGAGAAACAGTCAACAAAGAATCTCCTGCTGTTGAGGGAAGAAGCCCTAACAAACATAATAGTTTTTTCATAAAAGTTGAGCCTTTAGAAGAAAATGTTTACAACGCTATGAAAGAAGGAGAATTATATGAAGGAAGAATAAAAAAGAAAAACCAAGATGTTTTTGATAAACTTTCTGAACTTGGCTGGACTGGAGATGATATAAGAAATGTTAGAGAGATTTACAAAGGAAATATATTTTTAGATAAAACACGAGGAGAAGTTCATATTGGAGAAGTTATTGAGATGATTTTAGACGCTTTTGAAATGGTGGCTGATTCTGGCCCTTTAGCAAGAGAGCCATGTATGAAATTAAAAGTTTCTTTGGTTGATATTAAATTGCACGAGGATGCTATTCACAGAGGTCCAGCACAAGTTTATCCTGCTGTTCGTGAGGCAATTACAGAAGCAATGAAAAAAGCAAATGCTTCTCTTTTAGAACCATTGCAAACCCATGTTATTGAAATGCCTGATAAATTTTTAGGAGCAATTACAAAATTAGTTGGAAGCAAAAGAGGACAAATGCTCGATGTTAATCAAGAATCAGGACAAGCACAGTTAAAAGCAAAACTCCCTGTTGCAGAAATGATTGGATGGAGCAATGATTTGCGTTCAGCTACAGAAGGAAGAGGTTCAAGTTCATTATCAAATCAGCTTTTTGAAAAAGTTCCTGCTTCAATTCAAGAAGATGTAATTAAAAAAATCAGACAAAGAAAAGGTTTAGCTGAGAATCAGTAGATTAATAAATCCTATTGAGATTATTTTGATATGAACTATGCTGTTTATGAAAGAAATGACGGAATAACAGACCAGATAATATGTTCTAATGAGAGGATAGGGAGAGATGGCTTATGCTTAGAAAGAGACATTTGTGTAAATCATGGTCAGAAAGGATGTTTAGAAATTAATTATATAGATAATCAGGAAGTGTATGAAACAAAGGAAGAAAAACCTCAAAAAATCTCGTCGATAAAGTTTTAGAAACAAAAAGTTTATAAATGTAAATTTTTTTCAATAATTACTAAAATTTTCTTATGAAAATTTTCTCCGAATCCACGGAGGCAAATAAAGATTCGGTTTTCCGTGCAAAAGGGAAAATCGAAAAAAACCGCGAGGTTGTTTTCAATGGCAAAAGAAAAACCAAATATGAATACAGTGTTCGTTGGACACGTTGATGCAGGAAAATCAACAATAGTTGGACAAATATTATTCTCAAGTGGAGCTGTTTCAGAACAGCAAATGACAAAATTTAAACAAGAAGCTGAAAAACATGGTAAAACTGGTTTTGAATTTGCTTACATTATGGATAAGATTAAAGAAGAAAGAGAAAGAGGAGTTACAATTGATTTAGCTTATAAGAAAATTATGACTGAAAAATATCAAATTACAATTATTGATGCTCCTGGACACAGAGATTTTGTTAAAAATATGATTACAGGTGCTTCACAAGCAGACGCTGCTTTTTTAGTAATTGCTGCTCCTGCTGGTGTTCAACCACAAACTACAGAACACTTGTGGCTTTTGAGAACTATGGGAGTTAAGAATGTTTGTGTTGCTATAAATAAAATGGATGCAGTTGAATATAAAGAAGAAAAATACAACAAAGTTAAAGAAGATGTTTCTAAACTTTTATCACAAGTTGGTTATCCTACTGATAAAATTAATTTTATTGCTTGTTCAGGGTTAAAAGGAGATAATATTGTTAAAAAATCTGAAAACATGAGTTGGTATAAAGGACCAACAGTTATGGAACAATTTGACCAATTTCCACAACCAGAATTGCCTACTAATTTACCAATGAGAATGCCTGTTCAGGATGTTTATGAAATTACAGGGATTGGAACTGTTCCTGTTGGAAAAATTGAAACAGGTGTTATGAAAGTCGGACAAAAAGTTAAAGTCTTGCCAGGAAGAACTGGAAAAGGCGTTGATGGAGAAGTTAAAACAATAGAAATGCACCATGAAAATCTTCCAGAAGCTGCAGCAGGAGATAATGTTGGAATAAATGTCAGAGGTGTAGGAAAGAAAGACATTGCAAGAGGAGATGTAATTTGTGAAGCAGCTAATCCTGTTCATGTTGTTGAAGAATTTGTGGCTCAAATTGCAGTGATAAATCACCCAACAGTTTTAGCTAAAGGATACACCCCTGTATTCCATGTTCATACTGCTCAAGTGCCTTGCCAGTTTATTGAACTTATAGCACAAATTGATCCAAAAAGCGGACAAGTTATAAAAGAAAATCCTGATTTTTTGAAAAATGGAGATGTTGCTAGAGTAAGATTAAAACCACAAGGAAATTTATGTTTAGAGACGCAAAAAGAAAACCAGTGGATGTCAAGGTTTGCAGTTAGAGATGCTGGACAAACAGTAGCTGCAGGTGTTTGCACTGAAGTAACAAAAAAGAAAGATATTTAAAAATTCTGGGAAAAAATTTAAATTAACTGAATTTATTAAAAATATGTCAAATTTAGTGGGGTTTATTTTTATGTTTGTAGGAACATTTGCTATTATAATTGAAACAATTTCTGGAGGACATATACGTCCAAAAATTTACAGTATGGTTTTAAAAAAGATTTATGAAGTTGATATTAATCACACTCTTAAGAGAAAGAAACTCAATATGAAAGAAATACGTTTTTTATTTTGGATAATATTGGTAATTGTTGGTTTTTTTCTACAATTAAAATTTTATTTATCTTAAGATTTTATCCATCCTCAAACAAATAACAACTTTTAAAAAGCTATTTTTTATAGATATTGTATTATAGGAATATCACGTTCACATTCACGTTCATTTTTAGCTGTATGCTATTGTATTGAAAAAAGAGTAAGATATTTCTATAATCAATAAATTGTCTCGCTATGCTCGAGATTAATGACTCAGAAAAGCCTCGAACGCCGGCAGGCACGAAGGTTCTTCGTTAAAGAATATTAACGAGAAATCTGACAAAGAGATTTTGAGTTATTGCTCTGCGAATGAAGTGAGTCAATAATTAAACAATAAGAATAAAACATGGGAAAAATAAGTCCAATATCAATAAAGTATATGATACATGCGAATTTTATAGCTGAAGGTGCTTTGGAAAAGCCTGATGTTATTGGTGCTATTTTTGGACAGACAGAAGGGCTTTTAGGAGCAGATTTAGAATTGAGAGAATTGCAGAAAGAAGGAAAAATTGGCAGAATTGAAGTTAATTTAGAAAGAGGAAACAAAAGAACTACTGGAACTATCAAAATTCCAACAGCTTTAGACAGAACAGAAACAACCTTGATTGCTGCTGCTATTGAAACAATTGACAGAGTAGGACCTACAGACGCGCAAATAGAAATAGAAAGCATAGAAGATGTCAGGGGAAGTAAGAGAGATTACATTATTGAAAGAGCAAAAAAACTTATGAAAGATGTTCATGGTATTGCTGATTCAAGAGAAATTTTTTCTGAAATCAGAGATTCAATGAAAATTGCAGGGATTGCTGAATATGGAAAAAACAAGCTTCCTTGTGGAGACATTTCTGGAAAAGAAGTTATTGTTGTTGAAGGAAGAGCAGATGTTGTTAATTTGTTAAAAAATGGAATCAAAAATGTCATAGCAATGGATGGCACAAAACTTTCTGATGACATAAAAGAACTTGGAGAAGAAAAAGAATTGACTCTTTTTATTGATGGTGACAGAGGAGGAAAATTAATTGCGCAGAATGTTATTGACAATGCAAACATAAAAAATGTTGTAATAGCTCCTGATGGAAAAGAAGTTGAAGAGCTTACAAGTAAAGAGATATGGATGGCATTAAGAAGAAAAGTTCCTGTTGAAGAGTTTTTACCTGGAAAATATAAACAAAAAACAAAACAAGAAACTAAATTAGAGAATGGAGAAAGAGAAAAACTAAGAGAGATTTCAAAAGAAAACAATGGAAATGGAAAATCTGTTTTGTTAAATGACTCTCTTGAAAAGATGAGAGAACTTTCTGTTAAAGGAACTGCAAATGCAATTAGAAAAATAAAGAATAAACCTTCTTTTATTGTAATTGACGGAACTGCTACAAACACCATAATTAGAGCTGCAGAAGACGCAAAGTGCAAAGCAATAGTTGCTAAAAATTTTGCAACTACTGATACAAGTTTAGAATTGTTGAGTTTTTAATTAAAGGGGCGAAAGCCTCTTTTTGTTTTTTATTAATTTTGCATTAACAAAAAATCCCGAAGAGTATTCCTGCTTTTCAACAAAAGAAGAATCAATCTAAATGGGTTTTCAATACTTCTAAAAATTTTCCATATATTTTCTTTTTTCCTTCAGAAGGCATTTTTAAATTTCCCAACCCAACAATCAACTGAACTCCTTTATTTAATAATTCATTATTAATATCTTCTTTAATTCCTTCGTAATCAAAAGAAATATTTGTCCGATAAGATCTAATAATTTCATCTTCCAAATCTGGATGATTTAATAATAAAAGAGACAAATCTCTTGTGGGATGTCCAATTCCAGAAAATTCAAAATCGATATAATAATTTTCTCCATTTTGTGATAAAATGTTTCTTCCAAATAAATCTCCATGAATAATTGTAGAATAGTTCATAATTCTCTTTTTGTTTGATAATTTTTCACTAAGTTTATCTGAAATTTCTCCAAAAAGTTTTCTATGATTTATAACATAGTAAGACAAATCCCTTAGATTATGTCTAGGAATATCAGAATCTTCTAAAATTTTTCTTCCAAAAAAAGTAGAATGAATTTTTGCCCAATCCTTTACTGCCATTTTTAAATCAGGATTTGATGACTCTATATATTCTGTAATAAGATAATCTTCTCCGGAACCATATACTTTTGGAATTTTACAAACTCCATTTAGCAATTGATAAAATAACTTTTCTCTTTTTGCAAATTTTTTTTCGTTATATTTTTTGAGGAGAATCTTCTTATCATCCACAGAATAAACTGAAATTGAATTTCGGTTATAACATTCCACTTTAGAAATAAAATTAGGTACATCTCCAAATAGATTGCTTAAAATATCTTCAATGCAATTCATTTTACCTTACACAGAATAACAATCTATACAGCTTGAAGGACTATAACAACCATCAAAGGAAAAACATTCAGATGAAAAATTTTCTGAATATTTCATTTTTTGTTGTTCTCTTTGGTATGCTAAAAATCCTTCTCCATCTAAATCAATCTTTGGAAGTTCTTTGACTAAGGGTTCTAGTGTTTTTACCATAATATTTTTTTCAATTTAAAGTTTATAAATATTTATATAGTTGAATAAAATTTAAATTTCATGGTAAAAGTTACATTTAAATTTGACAAGGAAAAAGATTTGTGGAATAACTGGTTTGCAATTAATTATAAGTCTGATTTGGAAAAGGGAAGAAAATTTAATAATATATCCCGATTACAAGAAAAATGCGAGAATAAAAGCCTTGAACAATGTAAAGATGAGATAGCAAAGTTTCATAAGAAAATTTATTCTTCGTATTTAATCGATGAAACTATAAAATCTTTTCAATCTGCATGGGAAAAGATAAATAAAGAATTTTTTAAAAGACTAAAAAATATAACCGGAAATGAATTTCCATTTGAAAATGTAACAGCATATTTAACAACACAAAGTCTGTGTCCTTATGATTTTAAAAAAGGGAGTTTTATCATATCTATTTGGAGTAACCTTCCAAGCATGTTAAGACTCTCAGCTCATGAACTAATGCACCTTGATTTTCACAACAATAACTGGGAAGAAATTGAAAAAGAGATAGGAAAAGAAAAAACTGAAAAATTGAAAGAAGCTTTAACTGTTTTGCTTAATTTGGAATTTAGAGATTTGTGGTTCGTAAAAGATAAAGGAAAAAATTCAGAAGAACAACAAAAACTTAGAGAATTCATAAAAAAAGAGTGGTTGAAAAATAAAAATTACAAATCACTCCTTAATAAGTGTATGATTTATTTGAAAAAATGATTTACAGACCTCTTTCAGTTCAATTTGAAATCACAGAATCATGCACACATAAATGTAGACATTGTTATAATTATTATTCAGACAATAGGAGTTCTGCCTCAACAAATAAAGAAGTTATTAATAAACTTGCAGAGCAAGAATTTTTTGACATAACTTTGACAGGAGGAGAGCCTTTGTCTGCAAGACCTCAACTTTATGATGCTATTAGTGCATTTAAGAGAGAAAACATGGATGTTAGGATTAATTCAAACTTGCATTTATTAAAAGATTATGATGCAAGAAAATTTGCAGAATTTGGAGTTGATTCAATTTTAAGTTCAATTCTTGGATCAAATAAAAAAACACATGATTCATTAACCGGAGTTAGAGGTTCTTTTAAAAAATTAGATAAATCAATTAAATATTTATCAAAAAGTAACTTAAGAGTCGCAATGAATATGGTTGTAAATAAAAATAACATTGCAGAAGTATACGAAACAGGAAAATTTCTCTTTGAAAATTTTGGTATAAATTACTTTGCTGCAACTCCAATGACAGTTTCTCCTGGAAAAAATTTAACAGACATTACACTCTCAAGAGAGGAATATATTTTAACTCTTGATAATCTATTAAAATTGGAAGGAGATTTGGGGATAAGAACAGATTCATTGAATCCTACAATTCCTTGCATGTTTTCTGAAAATGAGCAGGAAAGATATAGAAAATTTTTTGAAAATAGAGCTTGTGGGGCAGGGAAAGGAACTTTAACATTTTCGATTGAAGGAAAAGTCAGACCTTGTTCTCAAGAAGGCAGAAGTTATGGAAATATTATGAAAAACACATTAGAAGAAATTTTAATTAAAATGCATGAATGGAAAGAAGGTAAAAATATTCCAAAAGAGTGTTCTCCTTGCGAATATGTTGAATTATGTATGGGAGGTTGCAGAGTTTCTGCTGAGGCAAGTTCAGGCAAATTAAATGGGTTAGAGCCTTATTTTACTAATCCTGTAAAAAACAATATTTCTCAAAGAAAAAATAAATTAATTGATTTTGAGAATTTAAAAATTCAAAAAGGAAATGTTCGAATGAGAGAAGAAAAAAATGGATTAACAATGGTTTATTTGTCTCCAAGAGTGAATGGAATTTTAACCCCCATAGAATTGAATATTTTCAGAAGATTTTTATTTGGGAAAAATTATGCGGATATTTTAGAAGAAGTAAAAAATGAGGATGTTTTGAAAGAAGTTTGTACAAAACTTTCAGGTAGAAAACTTCTTATCAACAAATAAAATTATTTTTTATGTAATGCTTTTTCCGTCTCTTTTATATCCTTAAAGGAATAATGTTTAAATAATTAACAAAGATATTATAGCATGATAAAATTCGGGCCTGCAGGTTTAGGAGGAGTTAAAGATGCAATTTCAAATTTAGAGGTATATAATAAGCTTGGATTAAAAGCTTGCGAGATTGCTTTTACTTATGGAGTTTATATTAAAAGAAAAGAAGATGCTTTGAAAATAAAAAAAGCTGCTGAAAGGTTTGGAATTGAGCTAAGTGTGCATGCTCCTTATTGGATTAATCTTAATTCAGAAGACAGAGAGAAAATTGAGAAAAGTATGAAAAGAATTCTTAATTGTTGTGAAAAGGCAGATTGGCTTGGAGCTAAGAAAGTTGTATTTCATCCTGGTTATTATGGAAAAGACACAAAAGAAAAAACCTTTTTTGAAATTAGAGAAAGAATGAAAAATATGCAGGAAACAATAAAAGCAAATAAATGGAATGTCACTATCTGTCCAGAAACAACAGGAAAAAGAAATGTTTTTGGTTCAATTGAAGAAATTTCAAATCTTGTAGAGCAGACAAGATGTGGATTTTGCATAGATTTTGCACACATTTTAGCTAGGTATGGAACTTATAATTTTTCTTTAATTAGAGAAAAATTTCCTTATAAAGAATGGCATTGTCATTTTTCTGGAATTGAATATGGTGAAAAAGGAGAAAAAAAGCACAAAAGAACTCCTGAAAAAGAAATGAGAAAACTCTTAGAAAACCTGCCTAAAAACAAAAAAATCACAATAATTAATGAATCTCCTTCTCCAGTACAGGATTCTGTGTTAGGAATAAGTTTGAATAAAAAGTGATAAAAGTGATGATTTCACTTTCTGTCTCTAACATTTAGTACTATAAAATAATTATTTAATGTTGTCACCATAAAGTTTATAAATCTAATTTAGTAGAAAAAACTACAGAAAACAAGGTTTTCTGCAATTAAACATAAAATGAAAAACATGAATACAAAAAAGATTTTGGTTTCTTTTTTGACAGTTGTAAGTGTGTTATTTCTAGTCGCAACAGCTAGTGCTGCTGATATTAGTGGAGAGCTTGCAAATAAAAGCACTGTTACTATCAAAGTAGATGATGCAAGTGTTTTTGAAGATGAAGTACAGACTAATGAAGTTGCTGTTACTGCTGGAGACACTATCTCTGTAAAAGTTGTTTTCACATCTGAGCAAAACGCATCAAATGTTAGAATAAGAGCAGAGCTTGAAGGTGAAACAAATGATGTAACAGAGATTACAAAAACATTCGATGTTGAAGAAAACAAGACTTATGTCGAGTATTTAACATTGAAAGTTCCTTCTGATTTTGAAAAGGATGAAAGAAGTAATGATTTGACTCTGAACATAAAAATCTGGAATTCAGATTACAAGACAGAAGTTGAAGACATCTTGCTTAATATGCAAAGACCTTCTTATGACCTTGCTATAAAATCAGTAATTGCAGACAGCATAATTGAAGCTGGTAAAACATTTCCAATAAATGTTGTTTTGAAAAATGTTGGTTATAATGATGCAGATGACGTTTATGTAACTGTCTCTATATCAGAACTTGGCATACAAAAATCAACTTACTTTGGAGATATTGTAACTGGCTACACTGAATCTCAAAATGGTGACAATGATGAAGACACTGTTAGTGGAAGATTATACCTAGGTATACCTGCTGATGCTGAGGAAGGAGCATATGAACTTCAAGTAAAAGCTTTGAATGATGAAACTTCAACTAGCTTTACTGGAAATATATATGTAGAAAATGAATTTCCTGAACCAGTTATTAAATCAGATAAAGGATTACTTTTCTTAAATCCAACTAGCTCATTAAAAGCTTACAAGGTAGTTTTCCCTGAAGGTGAAGAAATTGTGACTGTTCAGACAGGTTCAAGCAAGAGCTTAGAGATTAACCCAACATCAGAAGAATACACTGTCAGTGTTTTAACAATGAATGGAGAAGTTGTAAATACTTTTACATTCAGTGCTACTGAACAACCATTAGGAAATTCAGTTGTTGTAATAACAGTGGCTTTAGCAATAGTTTTTGTTGTATTGCTTATAGTGTTAATTGTTCTGATAACAAAGAAACCACAAAAAACTGAAGAATTCGGAGAAAGTTATTATTAATTTTAATTTTCTTTTATTTTTTTTATTTATTTTTTACTTTCTCCATTTTTTATTTTTTATTCTTAATGGCTTTGGTGAATTCCTGTTTATTTTTGTTATTTTATCACTTCTTTTTGTGATGCAAATTAAAATTGTGTTGCAGATTAAATTGTAAATTGAACATCGTTGTTTCTTTATTAAATCTAAAACCTATTTAGTTTATTCATTAAAATTTCGTCTTCTATGAGTATCTCTGATACTTATAAATGGTATTCGTATTTTTCAATAATTTGGCTCACTTCATTCGCTATTGATAATATAATTAATGCTAAAACCAACGAGGATTGCAGTTATTTGTGGATTAATTTGAGCCAATAGGCGAACTATTTTTCATTCAAAAAACTCATCTGAGATACTGTTCTATTAAATCTAAAATAATCTGTGAGGAAAGAGCAGGAAGTTAATAATTTCCCATGGTTTTATCAAAGCCTTCTTAATTATATAAATTATTAAAAAGAGAAAATTATGAATAATATAATGGATGCAACTAATGTAGAAAAATTTGGAAAACAATTAGCTTTTGATTATCTTATTAATCAACTTAGGCATGAAAAAGGATTTAGCAAAACAGGAGAATTTTATGCTTCAGAAATTATAGATATTTTGGATGGTTTTTCAGATAGCTTAGAAGAATTAATTTTTAAAGCAATTCCCTTGCCTCTTCAAAAAAATCTTAAAGAAGTTTATGAAATTGTGACAGGAAAGGAAAAGCATTCAGTAAAAAACATAGAAACTGCTGCTAGGAAAATACGCTGTTATAAAAAACAGCTGGAAAGATTGATGATAGAGAATACAGAATCAGTTTATTCTTCAGAGGATTTTTCAGGGCTTTTAAGATTTTGTGAAAAAGTAAGAGAGTTTTATGAATATTAAACTTTCAAACTGACAACTTTGCTAATTCCATCATGCATACTAACACCATAAAGATTTGTAGCATTAGAAATTATTTCATCATTGTGTGTGATTATTATATATTGCCCTTTTGCCATATATTTTTTAAGCAAGCCTGAAAGTCTAGAAGAATTTCTTTTGTCTAATGCAGCGTCAATTTCGTCTAAAATATAAAAATAATAAGGGTTAAGTTCCTGAATAGCAAAAATTAAAGATAAAGCCACTATGGTTTGTTCTCCACCTGAAAGAGATTTTACATCAAAGTACTTTCCATGTCCTACTTTAACATTAATATTTACTCCTCCTTCAAATGGCTCTTTTTTATTTTCAAGCTCAAGATAGACTTTTCCTTTAGCACTTAGTTGAGAAAAATTTCTTGAAAAAATTTCATTCAAAGATTTAAGAGTTTTTAGGAATGTTCTTTTTTTCTTAGTATCAATCTCTTCAATTATTTTTAAGATGTCTTCTTTTTCTTTTGAAATAACATTAACTTTTTCTTTTATTGAATCATATTCTTGCTTCACTGATTCATAAACTTCTAAAGAACGAAGATTTACTGTTCCTATTCGAGAAAATGTTTCTTGCGCTTTTTTCAATCTATGAACAAGAGAATCTCTGTTTGCTTTTATTGGCTCTATATTTGAAAACTGCAATATTTCTGTTTCAAGATTTTCAACTTCTGCATCAATTCTTGCTTTATCAATTTTCAAATTATTTATTTCCTGCTCTGAATTATAAATCAAATTTTCTTTTTCTCTTAGTTGAATTTCATTTTCTCTAATCTTGGATTGCAAAGAATCTCTCTTAGAAAATAATTCTCTGAATTTCTTATTTAATTCTTCTTCCTTTTTTCTTTTTTCAGAAAGCACATTTTCTTTTTCTTGTATTTCTTTTTTAAGTTCTTCAATTTCTGATTTTAATTCAGATTCTTCCCTTAAAAGCTGGTTAAGAGAAATCTTTGAACGTTCAAGTTCTCTTTTTTTAAATGAAATTTCTGAATTTACAGTTTCTTTACTTCTTGAAGAAATTTCCTGAAGTTCTAATCTTAAGGTCTCACATCTTTGCTCAATATTTGAATTTTCATTAAAATTTTTTTCTAAATTTTCTTTTCTTTTCTCTAAATCTGTTATTTCTTTTTTCAAATTATCTATTTTCTCCTGTAATTTTTTGACCTCTTCTTTTTTCTCATTTATATTTTCCAGTTTAATTAAATCAGACTCTCTTTTTGAGATTTCAGAATTAATTTGTTCTATATCCTGTTTCAAAATTTTTTTATTCTTGTAAATATCAGCTAACTTTTTATCTGAATTTTGTATTTGTTTTTTTAATGCATCTATTTTTGGTGTAGCTTCTTTTTTAATTGAATAAATATGCTCCTCAGTTATTTTACTTTTACACAAAGGACAAATATCCATTTTGGATATATTCTCAACTAATTTATTTTGCTTGTCAATTTCATACTCATTTGCATATGATAATTTTTCAAATTCTTTTTCCTGTTTTTCCAAATCTTCAAGAGTTTGTTTTTTTTCTGCTAAAGAAGTTTTTAATTGATTTAATTTAGATGAATCTGTTTTTTTATCAAAAAGTTCTATTGAAATTGATTTTATATGTTTAAGCAAAATATCAGAATCATTAAGATAGCTCTGTAAAATTGATTTTTTATCTTGTAATCTTTCTTTTATTGATTTTAAAGTTGATTTAATTGTGTAAAATTTTTTTCTTTGTTGTTCTAATTTTTCCAATTCTTTTTTCTTTTCATCAATTTCTTTTTGGTTTTTGAGCTTAGAAGGAGATTTCTCCTGAAGTTCTTTTAAGGATTTTTCATTGTCTAAAATAGATTCCTGCAATTCTTTTTTTTGTTTTAAAATATCTGATAATTTGTTTTCATAATTTTCTAACCTAACATTCATACCTGCAAGTTCAGCTCTGATATTTGCTATTTCTTGGTTCAAACCTTCCTGTTCCAAACCAGTAAATTTTTGTATGTTAGAATTTATAGAAGAAATTTTAGATTTTAGTTCATCTATTGAAGCTTCTATTCCTATCTTGATTTTTTTTAGATTTTCCTTTTTTTTATTTTCTTTAGAAATATCTGAATCTATTTTTTGAGATTCTTTTTTCTTTTTTGTTAAGTCATGATTAATTATACTTGCTTTATATTTTTGAATGTCTTTTTCTAATTTTTTGAATTTTAATGCTTGTTGTCTTTCTTTTTCAAGATTATTCAGGTATGCTGTTCTTTCTCTTAGAATTGCGCTGATTTCTTTTAGTTTTTCTTCTGTTTTATTCAGTTCTCTAATAGATTTTTCTTTTCTTGATTCATAAACAGAGATTCCTGAAACTTCTTCTATTACTTTTCTTCTTTCTTCTGCATGCATATTTACAAAATTTTGGATTTCTCCCTGAAGAACTATATTGAATCCATTTGGATCTATTCCAGCCTGAGCTAACAGAGATAATACTTCTTGTCTTGTTTTTGTTTGGTTGTTTATTTTGTAAATGCTTTGCCCATTTCTTCTTACAATTCTTTTTATAGAAACTTCATTTCCTTGTGTTAAAAATAAATTATTTGGATTATCAAAAACAACTTCAACTATTGCTTCTCTTGAGGGAGGGGTAGATTTTGTTCCTAAAAAAATTAAATTACCTGCTTTTGCAGCTCTCATTGATTTTATACTTAATCTTCCTAAAACAAAACATAGAGCATCTGAAATATTGCTTTTTCCAGAACCATTTGGACCTAAAACTACATTTATTCCTTGGTTAAATGGAAGCTCTGTTTTTCTGACAAAACTTTTGAAACCCTGCATCACCAGTTTTTTTATGTAAGTCATATGGAGGATAAATAAATAAGATTTTTAAAGTTAGTCTTGAAAATTAAAATCTTTAAGTTTTTTCTGCTCTAAATTTTTATTAGCTGTTTTCCATGTTTTCCATGTTTTTCTAAATATTCCGTCATTTTTGTATTTTTTTAAATTGGTTTCCAAAAATCTTTTTGTGATGGGATCAGAACAATAGCCAGAACCTATGTTGTTGCCATATTTTTTCTTTAGAACAGACATTTCTTTTTCTCTTATGTCTTTTGCTAAAATTGAAGCTGCTGAAACAGAAACATGGTTCCTGTCTGCTTTATGTTCACAAGAAATTTCAAGATTTGATAAATTCTTAATTCTTAATTTTAAAAAATCTGACCATTTTGTGAGATTTGGAGAAGGACAATCTATTATAACTTTTATTTTTTTGAAACCTTTGTTTATTTTATTTATTATTTCTGCACAGGTTTCTGCTTCTATTTCATTAAGTTTTGTTCTGCTTATTTCAGACTCTCCATCAATTATAGAAGGGGGAATAACGATAACTTCAAAAGTCTCTATATTGTTTTTTATTTTTTCTACAAGAAAATCTCTTCTTTTTTGAGTTAGTTGCTTTGAATCTTTAACTCCAAGTTTTTTTAATTTTGATTCTACTTTTTTATTCATTAAACACCCTGCCAAAACCATTGGACCTATTACAGGACCACGACCAGCGTCATCTATTCCAAGAGTTAATTCCATGTTTTAAAAAATTGTAGGGAGTTTTTAAAGTTAATTAGATAAGAGTGGTGTATAAGAAGCTGACAAATGTCACCTACGTGCACATATTAGATAAGAGTAGATAAATTTAAAAGTGGAAACATATAAATTTTTATAGAGCGGGGTAGAACAGTTTGGAGTGTTCGTTGGGCCCATATCGTATGGCGCGTCATTGAACTCGACGAGCCTAACAAGTCACCCTTCCTTAAACGCTGAAGGGCGATTTCAAACTGCCTCTGGTGAAATCGCGAGGTTGTGGGTAACCCAAAGGTCGCGTGGTTCAAATCCCGCCCCCGCTATTCAAATTTCTCTGCTATCACAATCCTTATAAAATATTCTTTTTTTAGATATTTAAGCCCACGTCGCATAGTGGTTATTGCACCGGTTTGCTAATCGTATGGAAACGCCGTTTCCCTAACAAATCACCCTTCCTTAAACGCTGAAGGGCGATTTCAAAACACCTATATGAAATCGCAGCAAAAAAAGTGAAAAACCGGGCCCTTCGGGGCACCCAGGTTCAATTCCTGGCGTGGGCGTTTTTGAAAAAGTTTTATTTTCCAAATACAAGAAAATTCAAGGAATTTTCTGCCCTGAAATTTACTTAAAATTTCAGTAATCCAAAACCTCAAAAATTTATATTTTTGATGGCAGTCAGAATTCCTTGAATTCTGATGTTGAAACAACTAATTTAAAATTTATGGATATCAAAAAATTTATATAAAAAACATTCTTTTATTCATTATAAAATGGAAGATGAATTTGAAAAGCATGCTGGAGAATTCAAAAATGAAGATGATATTAAAGAAGAAATGGATTCTGTTGGAAAAGATTATTCAAAGGAAGAAAAAGAACATTTTTCAGATGATAAAACCTTAAGAGAAGAGAAAGTAAAAGAAAGATTTGATACTGTTGAGGAAGAAGAAAATAGATGAATAAAGAGGATTTAATAAAAAGTTTGAAGAATCAGAAATTTCCTTCAAAAATAATTAATGCTTTTAAAAAAGTCTCTCGTGAGAATTTTGTTCTAGAAAAATATAAATCACAAAGTTATGAAGATATTGCTCTTCCTATTTCTGAAAGACAGACAATTTCCCAACCATATACAATAGCTTTTATGCTTACACTTCTTGAACTTGATTCAAATAAATCACAAAAAATAATGGAGGTTGGCTCTGGTTCTGGATATGTTTTAGCATTGCTTTCTGAAATTTGTCCTAAGGGAAAAATTTTTGGAATTGAAAGAATAAAAATTCTTGCTGAAAAATCAAAAAAAGCTCTTAAAGATTATAAAAATGTGAAAGTTATTCACAAAGATGGAAGTAAAGGACTTGCAAAAGAAAAACCTTTTGACAGAATTTTGGTAAGTGCTGCATCAGAAGAAATTCCACAAAAACTTGTTAATCAACTTAAATTTGAAGGAATCTTAGTTGCTCCTGTAAAAAATTCAATAGTTGTTGTAAAAAAAACTTCAGGAGAAAATAAAATTAAAGAATATCTTGGTTTTAGTTTTGTTCCTCTGATTGAAGAATAATTATTCTGCAATAAATTTATCTCTTCCACTCTCTTTTGCTTTGTAAAGTGCTTTGTCTGCTTTTTGCATAAATTTTGATTTTGTATCTTTTTCCTTAAATTGAGTTATACCTCCACTGACTGTTACCTTGTGTTTTTTAAGAATTTTATCTTCATGGGTTGCTTTTTTTATACGTGATGCCAATCTCCTTGCTTTTTCTAAATTTGTTTCAGGAAGCAAAATTACAAATTCCTCCCCTCCAAATCTTGCAACAACATCAGATTTTCTAACAAGATTTTTTATCACTTTTGCAAGCTGTGCAAGAAGTTCATCTGCTTTTACATGCCCATAAGTATCATTTACTTTTTTAAAAAAATCTATATCTACAATTATTAAACTTAATTTTTGTTTTTTTCTTTTTGCTTTCTCAATTTCCATATCTAATTGAGTATCAAAAAATTTATTGTTGTATAAGCCAGTTTTTTCATCATGTGTTGCTGCTTCATATAACAAAGAAATAGATTCCTGCATAGATTCCATAAGTTCTGTTATTTTTTTCCTGAATCTGGGATCAAGAGCATGTAATTTTTCATTTATCTTTTTATCCATAATAAATAAAGAAGAATATAACTTTTAAAACTATTTATCAATTTCGCTTGTTTTTTTAATAGGAAAATAAAATTTATCTAATATTTCTAAAATTCTTTTCCTTTCTTCGCTTTTTCCTAAACCTTTCCTATCTAGAAGGAAAAAATCAATTTCTTCTTCAGTTTTTGAGATTGCTTCTTTAATCATTTCTTCTGTTAGAGGAAAAACATATTGTGGGATTATGTGGCTTAAAGCTACATTTGACTTTAATTGTATTTTATTAAAATTCTGGCAATAATGTTTTCCTCCTATACCAATTGCTATTTCATTGTAAGGGTTTGGCTCAAATTCTTTGATGATTTCTGAAAGAGTTTTTGCAATAACAAAACCTGCTCTTCTGTCTGTCCATTCGCTCTCAGAGGAGCCTATTTCCACAAAAACACATGGCTTATTTATCAAAGGACCGTGATGAGTGCATTCAAGAGTTAGCTCATAATCACCAAGAGAATGTTTTTCTTTATTTTTATTTAATTTTTCAAATAATTGTTTCTGAAACAAAGCAGAAGTTTTGCAGATTTTTCCTTTTTCTCCTCCCAATTTAGCATCACGCCAATTTCCAGGAGCATGTAAAGAAAGAGTTTTACGTTTCACTGAACTCGACGAGCTATGTTTAGAAGCAAAAATTATAAAATCATATTTAGAAATTTTCTCATAATCAAGTTTTTTATCTGAAATTATTTCTTCTTCTCTCAAATAAAAATCAAAACTAGGAGCATTTTTTGACATTCCTGCAACAAGAGGATTTTTCCTGAATTGAGATAACTGTGTTGTAATATTAATTCCTGCTTTATCTAATTTGCTTGCAATCACAAGATATTTTTTATATGCCATATAATAATCTAAAGTTTTAGGGTTTTAAATTTTATTAGATTTTTCTAAATAATTTTCTTAGCTCTATTTTTGCTTTTTCTAAATTTTCTTTTTTAGATTTAGGGAGATTTTTTCCTGCTCTGTTTATATAAAAATTAAGCATAGACATTGCTGATTGATAAGGAGATGCTTTTCTGCTCTCGCTTTTCTCAGCAGATTTTTTGAGAGAGCTCGCAATTTTCTTTGGATCTTTCAAAGTAAAAACTCCTTTTTTGAAGTCAAGAGCATCACTTGTTTCAGTCACTTTTTTTGACCATTTTTTAATTTTTCTATCCCTTTTTGTTTTCTTTTTTGCCATAATTAAATATAAAAACAAGATTTCTTAAATATTATTATGCAACAAATTATTAAATTTGCTCTTGGGATTATTTTTCTTGTTTTAGGGATTCCTATTGGAAATTTTCTAGCAAAAAAAACAAAAGAAGAATTGCATTCAGGGAAGAAGTGGTTTAAGAGACTTGTTATTTTAAGTTTGCTTGGAGGATTAGTGGGATTAATAATTGAGAATGATGTTTTAATGTTTACAATGTTTTTTATTGCAATTGTTACTAGCAGGAGTTTGAAGAATAAAAATAGAAAAAAGAAAAGAAAAAATAGAAAGAAATAAGAGGTTAAATTATTTCTTTTTCTTTGTCTCTTTTTTCTTCTTTGCCATTGTGAAAACCCCCTTTTTTAACTGAAAATCTATATACATCTAGTTTAAATATTTAGAGAGTAACTTTTTGGAGACGAAAATTTAAATGGTGTGGGAAGAGAAAAAGTGACAAGTTTAATAAACTTCTCATTTCTAAGATTTTTATGTTATATCTAATAGGGCTTGGATTAAATGAAAAAGGAATATCTCAAGAAGGCTTAGAAGCTGTGAAAAAATGTAGCGAGGTTTATCTTGAGAATTATACAGTTGAATTTCCTTATTCAAAGGAAGATTTAGAAAAGGTTTTAAAAAAAGAAATAGAAGAAGCAGATAGAGATAAAGTTGAGGGTTTAAGTTTAGTTGAAGAAGCAAAAAGCAAAGATATAGTTTTATTGGTTTATGGAGCTCCTTTAACTGCTACAACACATATTTCTTTGATTCAAGAAGCAGAGAAAAAAAATATTAACTATGAAGTAATTTATTCAGGAAGTATTTTTGATGCTATTGCTGAAACTGGCTTACAATTTTATAAGTTTGGAAAAATTGCAAGCATGCCGAATTTTGAAGCAGATAGTTTTATAAAAATTATTAAAGAAAATCAGAAAATAAATGCTCATAGTTTAATTCTTATAGACATTGGATTGGAATTTAAAGATGCTTTAAAGAGATTAGAAAGATTGATGAAAAAAGAAAGAATTAATGCAAAGAAAATTGTTGCTTGTGAAATGCTTGGAACTAATAAAAGTAAAATTCATTATGGAGATATTAGAGATTTAAAGAATAAAAAAATTAAAGCTCCTTTTTGCTTTATAATTCCCCATAAGATGCATTTTATTGAGAAGGAGATGTTAGATAATCTTTGATTAATTCTAAGTTTTCTTGTGTAACTATTTTTTTAGCTTTTGTTAATGTTATATCTGGATTTGAATAGTTTAATTCTTTATGCCTTTCAAACCAATTCTCATCATATAAATCATTAATTAATATTCCATCTAATTCTTTCAAAAGAGGTTCTGGAAAGTTTTTTAGCCACTGAAAAAATAATGCATTTTTCATATTTATGATATCTGCCATAAGTTTAACCCATCAACAGCCTTTTTAAATTTTTATATAAAAACAACACAGTCTGAAAAGTTAAAAATACCCCAAACTATCTGAATAACAAATTTTTAAAAGTTGTAAAAACAAGTAATATCATGCATAATATTGATGAGAAAGAAAAGAAGATTTTAGATTTTTGGAAAAAGAAAAAGATATTTGAAAAATCTTTGAGAAAAAATCCTAAGAAAAATTCATATGTTTTTTATGATGGACCCCCATTTGCCACAGGGCTTCCGCATTACGGGCACATTCTTGCTTCTGTTTTAAAAGATGTTTTTCCAAGATTTTGGACAATGAATGGGAAATATGTAAGAAGAGTTTGGGGATGGGATTGTCATGGTTTGCCTATTGAAAATATTGCAGAAACAGAATTGAAGATAAAAACAAAAGACGAAATTGAGAAAATAGGTGTAAAAAAATTCAATGATTTTTGTAGAAGCAAAGTTTTGACTTATGCGTCTGAATGGAAAAAAACAGTTGAGAGAATAGCTAGATGGACTGAATTTGATAATTCTTACAAAACTATGGATAATAATTATATTGAAAGTGTCTGGTGGGCATTCAAGCAACTTTATGAAAAAGGCTTGATTTACGAGGGAGAAAAAATTTTAATGTATTGTCCAAGATGTGAGACTCCTTTATCAAAATCTGAAATTGCAATGGATAATTCTTATAAAAATATCAAAGACCAATCTATTACAGTTAAATTTAAATTAAAAGATGAGGATGCTTATGCTTTAGCGTGGACGACAACTCCATGGACTTTGCCAAGCAATTTAGCTTTAACAGTCAATCCTTCTTTTAAATATCAATATATAAAAGATAAATCAGATGGAACTGTTTATATCATTGCAGGAGAATTGATTGAAAAATATTTCAAAGATAAAAAAGAATATGAAGTTATAAAAGAAGTTTCTGGAAAAGAATTAATTGGAAAAAAGTATGAGCCTTTGTTTTCTTATTTTGAAGATGTTAAAGAAGCATTTAAAATAATTCCTGGAAATTTTGTAACTTCAGAAGAAGGAACAGGAATTGTTCATACTGCTCCTGCTTTTGGTGAAGAGGATTATTTGGTTTGCAAAGAAAATAAAATTGAACTTGTTCAACCAGTTGATTCTCAGGGAAAATTTACCGACGATATTGTTGATTTTAAAGGAGATTATGTTTTTAACGCGAATAAAAAAATAGTTGAATTTTTGAAAAAGCAAAATAAGATTGTGAAAATTGAAGACACAGAACATGAATATCCTTTTTGTTATAGATGTGAAACTCCTTTGATATATAGGGCAGTGCCTTCTTTGTTTGTTGATATCCAGAAAGTTAAATCCAAAATTTTAAAATTAAATAAAAAAATAAATTGGTATCCTAAATTTTTGAAAGAAGGAAGAGTTAAGCATAATATTGAAACTGCTCCTGATTGGAATATTTCTAGAAACAGATATTGGGCAAGTGCTATACCTGTTTGGAAATGCGAATGTGGAGAAATGAAAGTTATTGGAAGTATTAAAGAGCTAAAAAAAGAAGCAAAAAATTTACCTAAAGAAAAAATAGATTTGCACAAAGATTTTCTAGATAAAGTTAAATTAAAATGCAAATGTGGAAAAGAAATGGAGAGAGTTCCTGAAGTTTTGGACTGCTGGTTTGAATCTGGTTCAATGCCTTTTGCACAATTTCATTTTCCTTTTGAAAACAAAAAAGAATTTGAAAACAATCTTCCTTCGCAATTTGTCGCTGAATACATTGGACAAACAAGAGCTTGGTTTTATTATATGATGGTGCTTTCTTGCATATTATTTGAAGATATTCCTTTTGAAAATGTTTTAACTACAGGAACAATTTTAGCAAAAGATGGAAGCAAAATGTCAAAGAGCAAAGAAAATTATCCTGATCCTTGGACAATTTTTGAAAAATATGGTGTTGATTCGCTAAGATTTTACCTCTTATTTTCTTCTGTAATGAATGCAGATAATTTGAATTTCTCTGAAAAAGGCGTGGAGGAAATTTACAAAAAAGTTATCTTACTGTTAAACAACGTAAATAATTTTTATTTGATGTATAAAACAAGAGCTAAAGCAAGTTCCAACTCAAAAAACATTTTAGACAGATGGATAATTTCAAGATTAAATCAAACAAATAAAGAAATTACAGAAAATATGAAAAATTATAATACAATCAAAGTTTGTTCTGAAATAAAAAAATTTGTTGAAGAACTTTCTACTTGGTATTTAAGAAGGAGCAGAGAACGTTTCAGTGCTGATAAAAAAGCAGAAAAAACATTGAAATTTGTTCTTGAAGAGTTTTCAAAACTAATTGCTCCAACAATTCCTTTTGTAGCAGAAAAAATATTCCAATCAGTTAATTCAGAAAAAGAATCTGTTCACTTAGAAAACTGGCCTAAAGTTAATTCAAAAAAAATAGATAAAAAATTAAATAAAAAAATGGACTTAACAAGAGAGCTTGTTTCTGTTGCTTTAAAAGAAAGAGATGCTTCAAAAATATCTTTAAGACAGCCTTTGGCAAAATTAGAAATTAAAGGAGCTGATTTGTCAAAAGAATATTCTGAACTAATTGCAGAAGAATTAAATGTTAAAAAAGTTGTATTAAAAAAAGGAAAAGAAATTTCTGTTAATCTGGATATAAAAATTACTCCTGAATTAAAAGCAGAAGGTTATGCTCGTGAAATCTCCAGGCAAGTTCAAGCTTTTAGAAAAAAACTTGGTTTGAAAAAAGAGAATAAAGTAGAAACCTATCTAATTGTTGATGGGGATTTTAAAGATATTTTGGAAAAACAAAAAGAATTTATAAAAAACAGAACAAACTCAAAAAAGTTGGAAATTGTTACAACTCCCAAGGAAAGATTTAAAAACATTATTGGGTTTAAAATAAGAGATAAAAGAGGTAAAATAGGAATTGTCACTGGTTGATAATTTCCTGCTACTCTTTTGAAAAAAGTTCAAAAGTGTAAGAACTTTTGAATTATAACAATCTTTAAAAAGAAAAAGTGTGAAATAAAAATAAGATGATTGTCAAAGAAGAATTTTTGAGCAGGCTAAGAAAAATTTTTGATTTAAACTTGTATGAAGTAAAAGTCTGGACTGCTCTTCTTTCACGTGGAACTTCTACTGCAGGAGAATTGAGTAATATTTCTGATGTTCCAAGAAGCAGAACTTATGATATTTTAGAAAGCTTGGAAAAAAAAGGATTTATCATTATGAAACTTGGCAAACCAATAAAGTTCGTTGCATTAAAACCAAATGAGGTTGTTGAAAGAGTAAAAAAGAATTTAGTTAGAAATACTAAAGAAAAAACAAAAAGACTTGAAAAATTAAAAGATGATGAGGTTTTAGATGAACTTAATAACTTATTCACTAAAGGAGTTAAATTTGTAGAGAGTTCTGATTTATCAGGAAGTTTAAAAGGAAGGCAGAATCTTTATAATCATTTAGATATGATGGTAAGAGACGCAGAAAAAACAATAACAATTGTTACAACAAGAGAAGGAATTAACAGGAAACTTGAAGCTTTGATGGAAAGCTTGGAAAAATGCAAAAAAAGAGGTGTCAAAGTTAGAATTGCTGCTCCTATTGATAAAAACAACATAGAAGTTGCAAGGGAAATGAAAAAAGTTGCAGAAGTAAGAAATATGGAAAAAATTAATGCAAGATTTGTGATTATTGATTCTAATCAAGTTATGTTCATGCTTCTAGATGATGAAAAATTCCATCCTAATTATGATGTAGGAATCTGGGTTAATACTGAATTCTTTGCAAATGCCTTAGAACAGCTTTTTGAATTAGCATGGAAAGACATGAAAAGTGTTAAGTGATAAAATAAACGCTTTGTTGTAAAGAATATCCTAATTCTCCAAATTGTTAATACTTATTTAAAAAAATATAAAAAAGAAATAGTTAAATAAAATAATTTATTGTTTTAATATTGCTAGTACAATACTTATTAATGTTGATATAACAACAATCCAACCTGCTACTTGTGTTACAACTTCTGGTATCCATCTAACATAAAGAACACCATCAATCATTGCAAAACCTACAGCAAGTGATACTAAAATGCCAGTTGCCCAAGCAACAAAATTCAACACTTTTGAGCCTTGCTTTTTCATATCACACCTCCTTTAATTTAATTATATATTTAATTAAGTAAAACTAGTTTTAAATAAGTTTTGTTTTACATTAGCTCTATTTGATAATTAAAGTATGTTTAAAAAATATTGCGTTTGCTTTCAGCTCACGATTAATAATAACTAATAGATAAAATCTCACAGATAATTTATTAATCTGCGAATAGAGGAGCCAATTTTCTGTTTAATAAGTTAAAAATGTTTAATAAGTCAAAAAAATAGCAACTTTTTTAACAAAGCAGTTTACATTTTTTCTATTGTGTCAACCCCTAAAAGATATAAAGAATTTTTTAAAATATATTTGAATGCTTCAACTAAAGTTAATCTAAAATCTTTATTTTCTGAATTAATTACAGGACATTGATGATAAAATTCATTAAAGATTTTTGAAAGTGAATAAGAATAATTAGCTATTATAGAAGGATTTAAATTTTCATAAGAAGACGTGACTATTTCTTGAAATCGAGAAATTTTTTTTGCTAGCTTAAGTTCTGAAGATTCTAAATTCTCCAGATTAAAAGAAGATTTTGTTTTTTTATTTGCTTTTTGTAGAATACTTGAAGCACGAGCATATGTATATAAAATATAAGAGCCAGTATCCCCTTCAAAATTAATTGATTTCTTTGGATTGAAAATCATATTTTTATTTATATCAACTTTTAGAAGCATATATTTTATCGCAGCTAAAGCAATTTTCAAACTTCTTTTTTCTAGTTGTTCTTTAGAAAGTTTTTCTCTTGAATTTAATTCTTTTTTTACCAATCCCTGAACTTTATCAATTATATCATCTGCATCAATAACTATTCCTTCTCTTGATTTCATTTTTCCTTCAGGAAGATTTACCATACCATAAGACAAGTGCTCAAATTTTTCTTTTTTATATCCTAATTTTTCTAAGATAGAAAATAGAACTTCAAAATGATATTTTTGCTCATTTCCTACGACATAAAGAGATTTGTCTAAATCAAACTCTTCTAATTTTTTAATTGCTAAATATAAATCTTGTGTTATATAAACAGAAGTTCCATCTGAACGCAAAAGAATTTTTTCTCCAAGATTTTCTTTTTCTAAATTTATAGAAACTGAGTTGTCTTTCTTTTTTTCAAAAACTTTATCTTTAACCCCTTTCTCAATAATTTTTTTTCCTTTTTCATATAACTCGCTTTCAAAATATTCCTTGTCATGTTTTATTCCGAATTTTTTGTATGTTTCTTCAAAACCTTTTAATGCCCAATTATTCATTTTTTTCCATAAAGAAATTGTCTCTTTATCTCCTTCTTCCCATTTTCTCAAAAGTTCTTGAACTTCTTTTTCCAAGTTTTTATTTTTTTTAGCCATTTGATTAAATTTAACATAAAAATCACCCACAAAATGATCTGGTTTTTGTTTTTTCAGAGGCTTTTTTCCTTTTCCGTATTTTTTATAAGCAAGCATTGATTTGCAAATATGAATTCCTCTGTCATTGTTTAAATTGGCTCTTACCGCCTTTTCTCCATTAAATTCTAATACTCTAGAGATTGACTCACCTATTGACATATTTCTTAAGTGGCCTAAATGAAGTGGTTTATTTGTATTTGGAGAAGGAAACTCTACCATTGTTTTTTTCTTTTTTCTTGTTTTGTTTTTTCCAAAATTTTCTTTTTCTTTAATAATTTTTTTTAATGTTTTTATAACAAAAGTTCTTTTATCTAAAAAAAAATTAACATAAGGTCCCGAGGTCTGAATGTCCTCGAAATATGGAGATTTTTTTAATTTTTTCCTTACCTCTAAGGCTATTTCATATGGCTGCTGTTTAAATTTTTCTGCAAGAAAAAAACAAGGAAATGCATAATCTCCCATTTCATAAGAAGGTGGAATCTCAATTCTTTTTTTAATCTCTTCTTTTTTTAAATTAACTTTTAATTTATCTAATGCTTTTTTTAATAAATCTGCTATTTTCTCTTTCATAAGTTTTATAAGATAAATTGATTTTTATATGTTATGAAAATCATAGGTTTTCAGGCATTTAAACTAACAATTCAAATATTATGAAAACTCCAAATGCATTTAATCCTAAAGATGAGAAAGAGCTGGATAAAAGTATAAAAGACTATGCTAATAAAGTTGGTTTGAAAATTAATCCTGATAAAGAAAAATTTGAATTAATTAAAAAAGGGCTTTGGAGAAATAAAGAGAAGCATGGAGAGGTTTATTGCCCATGCAGAGTTGTTACTGGCAATAAGAAAAAAGATGGAGAGATAGTCTGTCCTTGTGTATTTCATAGAGGAGAAATAGAATTGCAAGGGCATTGTAGATGCTTATTGTTCTTTGATGAAAAATCATAATATTTTTAAGTGGATTTCTGTTTGAAAAAGAATGAAAATAAATGACAAAAATCTAGAAAAAGCCTTAAAGAAAAAAGATTCTGGAGAAAAAAACCAACGAAAAATACCAAAAGAAACAGAAATTGGATTTCATCAAGGAGCTTTGAATACTTTGATTAACGAAAGAAATGAATTATTTAGAATAATTCAGAATATTGAAGCTATCATGAAGACACATATAAAAAGACTTGAAGAACTTGGTGTGAAAATTCAGAAAAAAAGTAGTTAAGTTTTTAAGTAATTTTTCTATTGAAATTATATGCGGGGGTGCCGGAGTGGCCAAACGGGCAGGACTTAAGTCTGTAAGGAACCAAGGTTCCTTGACATTCAACCTCCTTTTCGATACTGCGGGCAACGTCTTTTCTTTGCCTCTGACAGACGTTGGAGTAAGAAATCCTGTAGCTTAGTGCTTGCGCAGGTTCGAATCCTGTCCCCCGCATTTTATAATTTTAAAATGAGTAGAAGAAAAGAAATAATTTTATTGATAGTTTTAATCTTTATTCTTATAGCAATAAATTACAGATTTTTAGATTCTGCATTAGTTAAATTCTTAAATGAAGGGCAAACAGCTTTTGTTGAAAGAATTATTGATGGTGACACAATTGTTGTAGAAAATGATACTCATATTAGACTTTTAGGAATCAATGCTCCTGAACGAGGAGAAAAATATTATAAAGAAGCAAAAGAATTTCTTGAAAAAGAAATGTTAAATAAAACTGTTGAACTTGAATTTGTAGGGCCAAGGCAGGATAAGTATTATCGAACACTAGCATATATTTTTCTTAATGGTGAAAATATTAATGTGAAAATAGTAGAAGAAGGATTTGCAAATTATTATTTTTATGATGGTGAAGATAAATATTCTGATGATTTGAAAAATGCATGGGATTATTGTATTGAAAAAAATAAGAATTTGTGTGAAAAATCTAAAGATATTTGTGCAGAATGTATTTCAAATGAAGAGGACGCAATAATTAATTCTTGTAATTTTGAATGTGATATCAATGGCTGGGAAATAAAAGAAGAAGGAAGAGATAAAATTATTTTTGAAGAAGTTTTACAACCAGGAGAGCAAAAAGAATTTGAACTTGATTTAAAAGATTCTGGCGGGGGTTTGTTTTTGCGTGACAAGGAAGGAAAACTTGTATTTTGGGATAGCTATTAAGAATATATCAGAGAATAATAATTCTTTTAAGTAACAAATACTCTTTTATTTTATGAATAGAGAGGAATATTTTAATAAATATATAGAAGAAAAAAAGAAGGAAATTGATTCTCTAGATATTCCTTATAAAGAAAAGAATAGATTGTATGGAATTATTGAAGAAACTGTTAATAGGGAAAATTCTAGAAGAAAAACAGATATAGAAAATAAATTAATAAAAAAAGAAAAAGAAGAAAAGAAATTTTATAATTCCTTATTTAAAATAGTAAGTTATGCTAACAAAGGTATATATGAGGTAAGAAATAATCTCAAAAAAGCTGAAAAAGCAAAAAAAGAATTTTCAAATTTCCAGAATGTTATTGTAAGAATTAAAATAGAACAAACACTGAAAAATAGAAGAAATCCTTTCTCTACTAATTAGCAAAACCCTTAAAAACTTGTTTTTATCATTAATTTTGTAGACTAGGTTGGCGGGTTAGCCCTCCGCTACTTGCAAATGGGCTTTATGGCAGACTGTAAGGGGGAGCGTGATAAGTGCGTTAAAAAGTCTTTGTTCGGACGTTGACGTTCTGTCTGTCTCGATCTTACAGATGCGAAGTGGGTCAGGCCTTGATCGGAGCAGCCCTAAACATTTGTTAAGGTGCTTGACAGGTTACAGAACCGAGAAAGAATAAAGGTAGCTTTTTAACAATCTTTGAGCAAACCTCTGAGTCTACTGAAGGAAACCAAGGTTTCCTCAACTCCCGACTTCGCTCACAATCAAGGGCGAAATAGAGAGTTTGCGAAATCACTCGCACACACCTTCCTTCTCTAAACTTATAACAACATCTTTCACTGCCTCCGATGATGTTGAAAAATAAATTTAAAACATTAATTTAATAAACTATTTTTGTTTGTTTAAATTATGAAACAAAAAAGAGGACAATTTTATTTAATAGCTGCTGTTATAATTATGGGGATTGTTATTGGAATTGGTTCTATTTCAAATTTTGCAGAAAAAAAATCTTATAATGAAATTTATGATTTTGGAGAAGAATTAAAAATTGAAAGTGAAAAAGTCTTGGACCATGGAATTTATAATAAAAAAAATATAAAAAGTTTATTGACTGACTTTACAAAAGATTATGCGAATTATACAAGAGGTGAAAAAGATTTGTATTTTGTTTTTGGGAATGAGGATTTAATAAGTGGTGTTGCCTACCAATATTTATCTGATGAAACAATTTATGTTAATATAGGAGAGGGAAATGAAGAATTAATTGCTGACGGAGAAGTTCATGAAATTGGTAATCCTACAGGAGAAGAAATAACCATAATTATTGAAGAAGAAAATTATAATTTTAAATTAAAAAAAGGAGAAAATTTTTATTTTATTGTTTCTCAAGAAATAGGAAATGAAAAATACATTGTCACTGGATAAAAAAGGAGTTAGTATTATGATAGGGTATGTTTTGTTGATAACTATTGCTGTAGTTATGGGTGTAATTGTTTACAGATGGGTTAAAACATATGTTCCAACAGAATCTGTGAATTGTCCTGATGATGTTTCTATTTTTGTGTCAGATGCAGATTATAATTGTGAAACAAATCAATTAAATTTAACTCTAAAAAATAGTGGGAAATTTAGTATAGCAGGTTATTTTATTTATGCATCAAATAGCTCTGACCAGGAATTAGCTACGATATCTCTGGCAACAAATACAACCTATAGTGGTAAAGGGGAAGTAGCAAGAAATGCGATTATATTCTTTGTTACAGGAATAGACAATCCAAAAAATCCAGGTTCAATTTGGTTAGATAAGTTTAATTTGACTTCAATAGGAAGAATATACTCAATTGATATAACTCCTGTCAGATACCAGATTGTGAATAATAAAAAAAGGTTTGTTAGTTGCTCAAACTCAAAAATAACACAAAAAGTAAATTGTGAGTAAAAAATTTATAAACTAATAAAAATTAAATATAATATCAAGAAAACCTTATGTTTTACCAACACTTTTAAGTGTTGGTTTGTTTGGTTTTCTGGATGCAAGAAAATTCAAAGAATTTTCTGCCCCTGAAATTTCAAGTAAATTTCAGTAATCCAAAATTAAAATAATTAAATAAAATTTATGGACATGAAAAAAAGAGGAATTTCACCAGTAATTGCAACAGTATTGTTAATAGGTTTAGTTGTAGTAATTGGTCTTATAGTATTTTTTTGGTTTAGAGGTTTTATCCAAGAAGAAGGAACAAAATTCGGAAAAAATGTAAAATTAGTTTGTGAAGATGTAAAATTTGAAGCAGATTACTCTTCTGGAATTTTAAGTTTATCAAATATAGGAAATGTTCCCATTTATAGAATTAATCTAAGAATAATTAAAGAGGGTGGGTATGAAACAAAAAGCTTGTCAGATGTTTCTTCAGAATGGCCTGATACTGGATTAAATGTTGGAGAAATTTTTTCTGAAAACATACAAAGTGAAGTCTCAGAAGCTAATAAAATAATTATAGTGCCTGTACTGATTGGAAGTTCTGGAGGAGGAAAAAAGGTTTATACTTGTGAAGAACAATATGGTTATGAAATTAATTTATAAAAACAAAAAAGGTATATCTGGAGTAATTGTTGCAGTGATTATGGTTGCATTAGTTTTAACAGCAACAGTAATTGTATGGGCTGTTGTAAACAATGTAATAGAAGGGCAACTAGGAAGTGTAGAATCTTGTTTTGGAAGTTATGATAAAGTTAAAATAAATAGTATGTATACTTGTTGGGATGCAACTAATAGTGAATTTTATTTTTCTATTGAAATCAAAGATATAGAAGTTGATTCTGTTGTTATTGGTATCTCAGGAGAAGCAGAAACAAAAAGTTTTACAATTACAAATGAAGAGCAAACCATATCTGGATTAAAAAATTATGATGGAACAACAAGTGTAAAACTTCCTGAAAAAAATGCTGGAAAAACATATATAACAGATTCTTTTTCATCTAAACCAGATTCGATAAAAATTGCTCCTGTTGTAGATAGGCAACAATGTGAAGAGTCAGATGGTGTTTCTGAGATTGATAATTGCGATGTCCTTGCTTAAGAAAAAATTATAAACTAAATTTTCTTTTTATAGAAATGAAAAAGAGGGAAAATTTGATTTTAAATATTAGTAAAAAATTTTGTCCAAATTCTAAAGCTGGACAAATCTGGATTGAAACAGTAATTTATACTTTGATAGCTTTTGTAATGATTGGTTTAGTTTTATCATATGTTAAACCAAAAATAGAAGAATCAAGAGACAAGGCTATAATTGAACAATCTATAAATTTAGTTAAAGATATAGATTCCACTATTTTAACAATGGGGGGAGCAGGAAATCAGAGAACAGTTGAGTTAGGAATAGAAAAAGGTTTTTTAGAAATAAATGGTGAAGAAGATATTTTAAAATTTGAAATGGAAAGTTCATATGTTTTCAGTGAACCTGGAAAAGAAATTGCAGATGGAAATTTAGTAATAATAACTGAAGAGGTTGGCAGTTCTAATGAGGTAACAATCACAAGAGATTATAGTGATAATTATAATTTAAGATATATTAATGAAGATGAATCAAAAACAATAAGTAAATCATCCATATCTTACAAACTTTTAATTTCAAATAAAGGTGAAGACGATTCTGGAAAAATTATAATAAATTTTGAGGTAAATTAGATGAAAAACAAATCAGAAATAAAACAGGGAATAGAAAATTATGAAAGAGTTAAAATTAATTTTTCTCCTAAAATTCCTCCTTTAGAAAAAGTAAAAGATAAAACAAAAATAGATGTTAGATATTGTCTTATTTCTCCATTTGCATTTGTTCATATTTATTGGGATGAAAAAAAATATGAATTAGCTTATGAAATTGAAGAGCCTATCTTAAATGAAGAAGAAGATTTGTATAAAGATCAGATAATTTCTGCTATGAGGGACATGATTAATTTTTATCATATTGTTGGAAAAGGAAAAGAAACTCTTTTGGAATATATTGATAAAAGATTTAAACTTTTAGCAATTGAAATGGGGTTGAATATATCTTATGAAACATATAAAAAAATATATTATTATCTTTGCAGAGATTTTATTGGTTTTAATGAAATAGAGCCTTTGTTAAGAGATTTTTTTGTAGAAGATATTGAATGTAATGGTGTAAACAGCCCAATTTATATTGTCCATAGAACCTATAGAAATATTAGGACAAATATTGTATTTAAAACTACAAATAAACTTGAAGGTTTTGTTGAAAAACTGGCTCAAAGATGCGGAAAATATATTTCTTATGCACAACCAATTTTAGATGGAAGTTTGCCTGATGGAAGCAGAGTTAATGCAACATACACAAAAGACATTACTTCAAGAGGCCCTACATTTACAATAAGAAAATTCACAAAAGTCCCTTGGACTCCTCCACAATTATTATCCTTTAATACTTTAAGCTTAGAAATGATGGCATATCTTTGGATTTTGGTACAATATAGAATGAATATATTAATCACAGGAGGGACTTCTTCTGGTAAAACTACCTTGTTAAATGCTATAACTTTTTTCATTCCTCCTGAAGATAGGATAGTAAGTATTGAAGATACTAGAGAATTAAATCTTCCAAGAGAAAATTGGCTACCAAGTGTTGTTAGAGGAGCTACAGGAGCCAAAGAAAGTAATGAAATAGATTTGTTTACTTTATTAAGGAGTTCTTTTAGGCAAAACCCAGATTATGTAATAGTTGGGGAGGTTAGAGGTAAAGAAGCATTTGTTTTGTTTCAGGGTATGGCTTCAGGACATTCTTCTATAAGTACTATGCATGCAGATTCTGTGGATACTGTTATAAAAAGACTTGAAACTCCACCCATTGGATTATCTCCAACTTTGTTAAATGTTTTAGATTGTGTATGTATAATGACTCATGCTATTGTAGATAAACAAGAAACAAGAAAACTTAAAGAAATAGTTGAAATAATTGATGTTGATCCAAATGGCGTAGCTTTAACAAATACCCCTTTTATCTGGAATGCTTCTGATGATAAATTTTATTTTAAAAAGAATAGTAAAATATTTGAAAAAATTACAAAAAGATATGGATTAAAAATAGAGGAGATAGAATTAGATTTCAAGAAAAAAATAAGTTTATTGTATAATTTATATCAAAAAAGAACTTTTGGTTTTAAAGAATTTCAAGATATAATTATGGAATATTATAAAAAACCTAAAGAAGTTTTGAGAAAATTTGGTGTTGGATCTGAAAAATAATATTTTTTAACTTAAAGAAAAAATTTACTTAATAAAGATTATACATTATTCGCTATCTGAAACCAACAATCATAATCCATACTATCATCGTAACACTTGGGTCCTGAATTAGGGGAAGCACCTCCCCAACGACTCCATCCGCAATTTTGTAGTGCTGAACAACAGTGTCTTCCTTCTTCATCTGAGTAATCAAGTGTACAATAACGATCTCCACGCCATTCAACACTTCTTCCAGTAGGACAATCATCACAACCCTTTCCCATACAGTTAATAGTACAATCCTGCTGTTTTGAAGGCTTATTATCAGAGCATTTTGAACCATCTACAGTTTTAGTTGCTCCAGTGTCTGGATTAGTATATTCACACCATACATTTCTAAACTGTATTCCTGG
Source organism: Candidatus Woesearchaeota archaeon (assembly GCA_964413095.1). GTDB lineage: Archaea > Nanobdellota > Nanobdellia > Pacearchaeales > GW2011-AR1 > CAYPRJ01. The sequence goes on along the minus strand of CAYPRJ010000007.1, from coordinate 1,064 downwards.
AGCAAGGTAAGTATTATAACTCACTTCTCTACAACTTCCTTGTTTTTTACAATCACCCCAACTACCAGTCCTCCATCGATAACACGAACCAGTATTACAAGAGTCTTGTTCTGCAGGCTTTTCATCTGCATTACAAAGTTCCCCATCAACTGTTTGTCTTGTTGTTTCTGTGATAATCCCCCAATCATAATTATCATTCAAACAACCTATATCACATCCATTAGAAGTACAACAAGTATCATATTCTGAACTTCCTTCTACTATTGTAGTTGTAGAGTCATCTGATAAAGATAAATCACAGGAATATTCAGAACACCAAAACCAACTACTCTCACTGCAGTAACACGAAGCACTTTCTACTTCTATACTATATATGGTTTCTATTATTCTTTCACACCAAACATTTCTTGTATGTATTCCTCCCTCACAATATTGGCTACAACTTCCCCAAGAATCATAAACCCATTCATAACTAAAGTTTCCACAAAATTTTCCATTATTAATTTTGGTCTGCAAGTCTTCACCATTGATGTCAATCTCAGAAGCAAGATGATAAACTGAAGGAGCGCCTTGTAATGAATATGAAGTTATTTGTTGGGAGCCGCAAAGTCCATCTATTTTTTGTAAAGCTGTTAATAATGTGCTTTCACTTCCATCCACAGAGACCCAAATTTCACTTGCTTTATGCCCTGGATTATCTTTTGAAGTATCTGAATAAGAAGACGCTAATCCTATAAAGTCATCTAAGGACATTGAATTTAGTGTTTTTTCACCATCAGCATTAATCTTAACTTTATCTCCTATATGGGTTCCTTGGTCCGCGTTTGTTAAAAAAATGCTCAAAACGAATATGAGTGTTATTAAACTAAAAATTACAAGCCTCTTTTTCATAGTGAAAGAAAGGAAAAGATTATTTTTAAACATTTTTATTAAAGGCTTTGGTGAAACCAGGGGAAATTATTAATTTCCTACTCGTTCCTCACAGATTATTTTAAATTTAATAGAACTATCTCCGATGAGTTTTTTTGAATGAAAAATAGTTCGCCTATCAGCTCAAATTAATC
>CAYPRJ010000006.1:0-37007 GCA_964413095.1 Candidatus Woesearchaeota archaeon | reverse complement strand
TAAATAGATTTTAGATTTAATTTTAAATAAAGATAGTTAAAAATTTTACAATTTTAATCTGCAACACAATTTTAATTTATAACACAAAAAGAAGTGATAAAATAAAAAAATAAACAGGAATTCACCAAAGCAGAAAATAGAAAAATATTAAAAGGCTTTTTCCTTGCTGGTTTTATGAATGCAGAAACTAAAGCCATGAATTTTAGAAATTGGAATTTTTTTGGCTTAGTCTGCACTTTAGCTAAAACAATTAAATACCCTTAATTTAATTCAAGATTTTTCGGGCTTGAATTGGATTAAGTTTTTTCTTGATTAATTTAAGCTCTGAAAGATTCTTGTTTTTTCAAAATGGAGAATGAAGTGGAAAAAGAAGAATTGAAACTTGTTGAAGAAGAGTTGAGTTACCTTATGGAGAAGACTCTTAAATTAGAAGACGAGTTGAATGCAATATCAAATTATGAATAATAATTTGATGATTAATAGCTTTTTCCAATATAAACTACCTCATTTGCCTGCTTTTCACATATAACACATTTGCCTTTTGCAGTTTCTTTTTTGTTTGCTAAAGTTCCTCTGACTTCCCCTTTTATTTTTTTCTCAATATATTCTGCACATTTTTCTCCTTTTTTATCAATAGAACAAAAATTAACACGTGCTATTTTTTTATCTTTCATAGCTTTTTTTATCTCTTCTTTTGTTTCGCAGTCAACTATTTTTCCTTTCATAAATTTGTCTGCTTTATTTTTTAGTCTTTTATCAAAATCTTCTCCGTATTTTTTTATTTTAGTTATGTCTTTTTCAAAAATAGTTTCTCTTTCTTTTTTATCTCTGATATATAAAGTTAATTTTTTTGTTTTGAATTCTTTTTTTCCAATTTCTATTCTAAAAGGAACACCTTTTAGTTCCCATTCAAAATATTTTTCTCCTGGTCTTTTTTCAGTTGCATCTATTTCTGTTCTTATTCCTATTGAAGATAATTTTTTCTTTATTTTTTCTGATTCTTTTAGGATTTTATTTTTATCTTTTTTATCATAAATAGGTATGATTATTACTTGTGTTGGTGAGATGCAGAAAGGTAATATTAGTCCTTTATTGTCAGAGTGTGTTGAAATTACAGATGCGAAAATCCTGGAGATTGCTGGGCCATATGCTGTTGTCCATAAAAATTCTTCTTTTCCTTTTTCATTTTTGAATTTTGCATCAAAGGCTTTTGAGAAATGTTGTCCTAAAAAATGTGTTGAAGGTTGTTGTAGGAGTTTTCCATCAGGCATTAAAACATCGCTTCCTATTGTGTATTCTGCACCTGCGAATTTGTCCCATTCTGGGCGTTTCATTGCTAAAAAAGGAATTCCAAATTTTTGATGCATAATTTTTTCAGTTGTTTTTATGTCTTGTTGTACATGCTCTTCTGCTTGTTTTTTTGTTGCAAATGCATTATGTGTTTCTATCCAATAAAATTCTCTTCCCCTGATTAAAGGGCGAGTTGATTTTGTGTCATATCTGAAAACAGAACCTCTTTGATAGAGTTTTAATGGTAAGTCTTTGTGGCTTCTTACCCAAAGAGAAAACATTGGAGTGAAAAGAGTTTCACTTGTTGGTCTCAAGGCTAGTTTTTCCTCTTCTTTTCCTGTTTTGAGCCAAAAAACTTCTGGTGTAAAACCTTTGATATGCTGAGATTCTTTTTTTAAATTGCTTTCAGGTATGACTGAAGGCATTATTGTTGGTTTATGTCCTGAACTTTGTAATTCTTTTTCATAAATATCATACATATTTTCTATTGTTAAAGTTCCCCAAGGTCTTATGACAATAAAACCTTTAGCATCTAATCTTAAATCAGTTATCTCTGCTTTATTTAAAATCTGAGAATACCATTCAGAAAAATTTTCTTCTTTTTTAACTGTTAATCCTTCTTGTGATTTTTTTGTCATAAAAGATTTAAGAAAAATTATTTAATAAATGTTTAGATTAAATCTTCTCCTGTTGTTTCCCGAGAAATTTCATTTACTGTTTGTTTTATGTAATTTGATTCAAGTGCAAAGCCAAGTCCTTCTGTATCACTGATTTTAAAATTATTCATTCCTATAACTTTTCCTTTTTTGTTAATTAAAGGACCTCCGGAATTTCCAGAGTTTAGTTCTGCTGTTGTTTGAATGTAGATGTCTAAATTATTTGGACCTGTTCTGTGTATTGCTGAAACAATTCCTTCTGAGACAGAGAATTGTAAACCAAGAGGATTTCCTATAGCTATAACTTTTTCTCCTATTTGAATATTTTCAGAATCTTCTAATATTAATGATTTATACTCTTCTTCTATTTTTAATAATGCTATATCCATATTTTCATTATAACCTACAAGAGTTACTGAATGTGTTTCTCCATCATAAGTATAAACTCCTGCAGAAGTTGCTCCTTCTATAACATGATAATTTGTTACAATATATCCTTCTTCAATAATAAATCCTGTTCCTTGTCCTATGTTTGTTTTTATTGTTACAACTGATTTTATCACATCTTCAATTATTCCAGAGAAGTCTGTACTTGTTGATGCTTTTAATAAGCTTATATCTTCATCTATTGAACCTATTTGTGAGCCAAGAGAATTTAATTCATTTTCTATTTGAATGATGCTTGTTGTTAAATCATTTATTTTTAATTGTGTATCTGTTTGCAAATTTGTTATTTCTTGTTCTAATGTATTAAAATTTATTCTTTGTTGCACGTATATACTATATGTAAAAATACTAATAGTTATCATAAAAATAATTATTAATGAACTAAAACTAATTCCAATAATTAATTTATGATGTCTTTTCAATGGCATTTTCCTCTTTTATAATTCCAAAATCCTTAAATATAAAAACCTAATCCTTTTTATTAAATTGGGCTTATAGTTCAACGGATAGAACTTCTGGTTTCGGATGAGAAGAACCAAGGTTCTTCCTCACACTATCTCCTTTCCGGCACGAGGGTTAATTTCTAATTGCCTCTGTCGAATTGAGAAGTGAACAGGAAAACCCAGAGGATGGGGGTTCGATTCCTCCTAAGCCCATGATTTATTAAAAGAGGAAAATGAAAAACAAAATCTTTTTAGCAGCTGCATTTACACTTGCAGGAACAGCTATAGGTGCAGGTATTCTTGGATTGCCTTATGCTTTTTCTAAATCAGGTTTTTTGATTGGAGTTTTCTGGTTAATAGTTTTAGGAGGTGTAATGACTTTGACAAATCTTTGTTTAGGAGAAGTGTCTTTGAGAACTAAGGGAACACATCATCTTTTAGGATATGCTAATAAATATCTTGGAAAAAAAGGAAAGAAGCTTATGTTTTTTGCTATTATTTTTGGGATTTATTCTGCTCTGCTTGCTTATTTAATTGGAGAAGGACAAAGTCTTTCAAAACTTTTTATGAACATAGATAGTTATTCTATATTATTTGGAATTGGTTTTTGGGCATTGATGAGTCTGCTTTTGTATGGAGGTATTGAGAGACTTAAGAAAATTGAATCTTGGGGAGTTATAGCAATAATAGGAATTGTTTTTGTTCTTTTCTTTTGGCTTTTGCCAGGAGTGGAAATTGATAATTTAAGTTATGTTAATACTGGTATTTCTAATCTGTTTTTGCCTTTTGGCATTGTAATTTTTGCTCTGCTTGCTTTTACTTCTGTTCCTGAGTTGAGAAGAATTGTTAAAGGTAATGAAAAACTTTTGAAAAGGGCAATATTAGCTGGTTCTTTAATTCCTATAGCTCTTTATTTAATATTTAGTTTTTCTTTTGTTGGTTCTTTAGGTGAAAGTGTAAAAGAAGTAGCTACAATTTCTTTTGGCGGGAGCTTGGGAAAATTAATGAATGTTCTGGGAATTTTTACAATGCTGACAAGTTATTTTGTTTTAAGTTTTGCTCTAAAAGATATTTTTGTTTATGATTTGAAAAAGAAAAAACTGGTTTTTGTTTTTATTTCATTAGTTCCTTTGTTGTTATATTTAGGAGTTAGTTTTTTTGAGTTTGCTGGTTTTGTTAAAATATTAGGTATAGGAGGAGTTGTTTCAGGAGGATTGACAGGAATTTTGATTTTGTTAATGAATATAAAAGCAAAGAAAAAAGGAAATAGAAAAGCAGAATATTCAATTCCTATTAATTGGTGGCTGATAGGAATTTTGAGTTTGATTTTTATTGTTGGAGTTGTTTTTGAGTTACTTGGAGTTTAGAGAATTTAGGAAAGGGTTTAAAATTCTACATTCATTTTTTCAGTATTTTCTTTTATTCTGCTTAAAATTTCATTTTTTTCTGTTTTAAAAGTTTCGAGTTTTTTTTCTTCCTTAACTTTTTTATCTTTCAGGTTTCTTGTTTCATCTAATGATTTAGTGATTTGAGAATAAATCTCATTTAATTTTTCGAGTAATTTTTCTTTTCCAATTTCTGCTTCAAGATTTGAAATTTCCTCTTTTTTATTTCTGATTTTATTTATTTTTTCAGGAATGTTTTTGTTTGGGAGTTTTGCAGCTTCAATAAGTTCAAGAATTGTTTTTCCACTATCTTTATGGAAATTAGCATTGAAATTTTCTATATGGGCCTTGACCAGATTCATTTTATCCTCAAAAATATGATAGAAATTTCCTAATGCCTTGAAATCAATGTCTTGTCTTAAGTTAGAAATATCTTTTTCCAACTCATTTTTAAGTATCTTAAGTTTCTCGTTTTTCTCCTGCATTTCAAGATATTCTCTGCTTTTCTTTATTTTTTCTATTTCTTCAGTGGATTCTTCTCTTTGCTTTTCTTTATTTTTTATTTCATCATTCAGTAAATCAATTTCTTTTTCACATTTTTTTATCTCTTCATCTTTTTTTTCAAATTGTTTTAATTTTAATTTAACTAAGAAAAGTGTCTTTGAAAAGTCTGTAAGGTCCTTGTTTCTATTAAATATTTTTATTACCTCACTGGAAAAATCTTTCAAAGTTTCCTTTATACTGCTCATTTCTTTTCCGATGAAAATTGTGGCTCTTTCATAACTTGAATAGGACCTTTTGCTAAAATCAGAGAAAAGTCTGTCTATTTCAGAGATTGTTTTTTCAAGCCTGTCTTTTTTTAGATTTTTCAGATTGTTTAAAAGATATTCAACAGATTCAATATACTTTTTTCTTCCCTCTTCTGTAAGTGATTTAACCCTGTCCTCTGCTTTTTTTGTGTTCAAATCAAAGTTTTCAGCTGCATTTATCTTCTCTCTTATTTCTTCTGAAAGGATTTCTGTCTTTTTCTTTATTAGTGAAAATATTCCTTCTTCCTGTTTTTCAATTTTTTTAATATTTTTTTCAATCCAACTTTCAAGCTCAGAAAAAGGTATTTTTTCTTTTTCAGATTCTTTCTGTTTTTTCTCCTGCCTGAATTTCCTAAAAAAATCAAGTATTCCCATGTTAAAACAAAACATAACCTAATTAAAATGTTTTTGCATGATGTATGTGTTGTGGGAAATAGAAAAACGTAAAAAGGACGAATTTCTTGGATGATTATGGCAATATATTCACATTCGCGTGTAAATACTTATGAAAATTGTCCTTATCAGTATAAACTGAAATACATAGATAGGATAGAACCAGAGATTTCTACAACTATTGAGGCATTTATGGGAGATATTGTTCATCAGACTTTAGAGCATTTGTATAAATTAAAGAAATTTAAAAAAAGAGTTGCTCTTAATGTTTTGATTAAATTCTATAGAGATTTATGGGAAAAGAATTATTCTGATGATATCTTAATTGTTAAAGCAGATAAAGAGAACTTAACAGCAGATAATTACAGGAAAATGGGAGAGAAATTCATTAAAGATTATTATGATAGAATTAAACCTTTTGAGCAGATGACTATTTTAGGTTTAGAGACACAGGATAGAATGACTTTGCCTGATGGAAATCAATGGCATGTTAGAATTGATAAGTTAGGTTGTGATGATAAAGGGAACTATTATGTTTGTGATTATAAGACAAATTCAAGGATGAAAGATCAGGAAGAAGCTGATTCAGACAGGCAGTTAGCAATGTATTCTATTTGGGTTAAAGATAAATTCAAGGACGCTAAATCTGTTAAACTGGTTTGGCATATGCTGGCTTTTAATAAAGATGCTGTTTCAGAAAGAACAGAAAAACAACTAGAAAAATTGCAAAATGAGATTATTGGTAAGATAAGAGAAATTGAAAATGCAACAGAATTTCCGAGAAACCAGACAGCTCTTTGTGATTATTGCGGATTTAAATCAATATGCCCCTCGTTTAAACATCAGGCAGAATTAGAAAAAATTGAAACAACTGGAGAATTCAAAAAAGATGAAGGAGTTAAATTAGTAGATGAGTTTTCTGAGATTAAAACAAAGCAGGCAGAGTTGAAAAAAGCAGAAGAAGAATTCAAGGATAAATTAATTCAATATGCCAAGCAGTTTGGGATTGATGTAGTGTATGGAAGCAATAAGAAATGCAGTGTTAAGGAAATTGATAAGGTTGTTATGCCAGAAGATAAAGAAAAATTAATTCAGTTAATGAAAGATAAAGGTATTTGGGAAGATTTTGTTATGATTAACTTTATGAAATTCCAATCAGGAGTTTTGAAAAATGTTTTGGATGAAGATGTCAAGAAAGAAGTTGAGATTGGAAAGGATTTTAGATTGAGTTTGAGTAAAAGGAAGGATGTTGGGGAAGGAGAATAGAAAAGCTTTTTTAGGCTTGATTTCTTGTGGAGGTTATGGAACAAATAGAACTGCATAAATTAATCGGCTCGGAAGGAAAATATGATATTTCTGTGTTTTCTCCTGAAAGAGTTGATTGGCTAGAAAAAAGAATTTATGAAGAAAAAGGAAAATTCTATTTTGAATGTATAAAAAGAAAAAAACCAATTATGGCCAAGCCAGAAGAAATTGTCCAGCAGTTAATGATTGATAAGTTGATTAATGAATATAATTATCCTGAAAATTTGATTAAGGTTCTTTATCCTGTGACTTTTGGAAGAGAGAAAAAACAAGCGGATATTGTTGTTCTAAATAAGAAAGATAGTCGTTCTGAATTTATCATTATTGAAGTTAAGAAGCATAAAGAAAAGGACGGAATGGAGCAGTTAAGAAGTTATACAAATGCTACTGGTGCGCCTTTGGCTGTTTGGACTAATGGCTCGAAGTTTCAAACATTTCATAGATTAAAACCAAATATTCTAAAGCCATTAAGAGACATTCCTAAGTTCTCAGAAGAGATTGAAGATGTAATCAATGAGGAATTTACTTATTTGGATTTGATGAAAAATGATAAGTTAGAGAAAGAGAGGAGGAATTTGAAAGATTTGATTAAATTAATGGAAGATGAAGTTTTGGCTAATGCAGGTGTTGATGTTTTTGAAGAAGTTTTCAAGTTGATATTTACTAAACTTTATGATGAGATGGAAAGTTCGGATGATAGAGAAGAAATTGAAAAACTTTTAAGAAAAGGTAAAAAGCTTAGTGAAATAAAAAATGAGGATTTAGAAGAAAGAAGGAAATTAGAATTTAGAAGTCGTGGTGATGCATATAGAACAAAAGAAATAATATCTAATTTATTTGAAAAGGCAAAATCAAAATGGAACGGAATTTTTGACAAAGGAGAGCCGATTAGGATTTCTGACGAAAATCATTTAGATACTTGCGTTGCATTCTTAGAAGAAGTTAAGTTATTTAATTCAAATTTGCAGGTAGTAGATGAAGCATTTGAATATTTGGTTAATAAATCTGCAAAAGGTGAGAAAGGACAATATTTTACCCCTAGAAATGTAATAGATATGTGTGTTAAAATGTTAAATCCTAAGGAAGATGAATATATGGTTGATCCTGCAGCAGGAAGTTGTGGTTTTACTGTCCATACTATCTTTTATGTTTGGGATAAATTAAGGAAAAACGGAAAAGCAAATTCTAGTAATTTTTCAAATATGAAACTAACAAAAGAACAAATTGAATATGTGCAAAAAGTTTTTGGTATTGATTTTGATGAGAAAAGTGTTAGGGTTGCTAAGACATTAAATTTAATTGCAGGTGATGGTAAAACTAATGTTTTGCATATGAATAGTTTAGATTATGAGAAGTGGGGAGATAAGTTAAGAGATAATGATTGGGGAAGGGTCTATAATGAAGGTTATTATAGATTATTGGATTTAGCAGTTAATAGGAAAAATCCTAAAGAATTTAATTTTGATATCGTAATGGCTAATCCTCCTTTTGCAGGAGATATTAAAGATAGTAGGATTTTTTGGAAATATGATTTAAGCTCAAATGACAAAGGAAAACATGTGAGCAGAATTTCAAGAGATATTTTGTTTATTGAAAGGAATTTAGATATGTTAAAAGAGGGTGGAAGAATGGCTATTGTTTTGCCTCAAGGGAGATTTAACAATACTTCTGATAAAAGAATTAGAGATTATATTTTGGAGAAATGTAGATTACTCGCGGTTGTTGGTTTAGATGTAAATACTTTCAAACCACACACAGGAACAAAGACTTCTGTTTTATTTGTTCAAAAATGGGATGATAAACTTTGTCCGAAAGTTAAAGATTATCCAATATTTTTTGCAGTTTCAGAAAAAAGCGGAAAAGACAATTCAGGAGACCAGATTTATCTAAAAGACAAAGAAGGGAACAGGATTACAGATTCCCATGGACATTTAGTAGTTGAACATGATTTATACGACCACGAAGGACTTTTAGGGGAAGGAATTGCAGAGAAGTTTATTGATTGGGCTAAAAAACAAAAATTGAGTTTTTGGAGGGGATGATGGATAAAGAACAATTAAGCAAAATTGCTAATAAAATCGCTCAATATCGAGGAGTTATTATTCATGATTCAATAAGTATTGATGCCTTAATTGGTTCTATAATTGCGGTTTATTTTGTAAGAGACAACAAGAATAATGAGTTTAACAGAAAAGTTATTGAGGATGAATATTTTTCTTTCGGTTTAAAAGTTAGAATTTTAGAAAAACTAAAACTTGAAACATATAAAGAATTTTTCCAAGACTTGAGAAGAATAAATACTATTAGGAATACTTTCGCTCATCAAGTTCCTACCTTAAATGAAGGATTTTTTAAAAAGGGTAAAGACGGAAAAGAAAAGGAAATTACCTATATGTCTGATTTGCATAAAGATTTTTTAGAGAAAATAAAAAAAGTTGATAAACAGTTACATAAGATATTTTTTAAATTAGTAGAAGAAAATAAAAAACAAGAAATTAAATTACCAGATTCGGAGAAAAATTGAAATGAATGCTTTTTTAAGATTTCTTAAATCAATTTGGATTAAAGTTACAAATTATCTCCCTTTTGTAAAAGAATATAGGGCTGAAAAAAATAAAGAAGAAACAAAAGAACAATTTCAAACAATGAAGGAGAAAATTGATAATTCTAAGGAAAATAAAAAAGAAGAGATCTTGATAAAACAACTTTTAGATAAAAAAGTTTTAGATAAAAAAAGATTGATAGAGGATATAAAAGGGAAGCATTATCTGCTAATTGTTTTTGCCATTCCGAGTTTACCCAAAATCCTAAATGATGAAATTCAAAAGAAAGTTTCAGACTATCTTCGGGGGAAAAAAGAAAAAAAAGGATTATCAGGAAGGCGGAATTACACTTCTTTTTTAGTAGACGAATTAAGGTTCAAAAAATTAGGTTCTAGATATTCAACAACATTTTTTATAAGATTGAAAGATTTACCTATCAAATATAGAAAAGTTAGTAAATTAAAAAGTTACTTAGAGAAGGAATTGATAAAAATACAAAAAGAGGAATGGGATTTAGTGGTTAAAATTTTGAATGAAAGTAAAGCTCAAACAATCATTCAATATAAAGAAAAGCTTTTAGAGAAAGGATTTGAAGATTCTTATAATATATCTTTTTATCTTGATTATATTACTTTCAAAAAGGAAAATGTTTTTGCACAAAACGAAAACAGCCTGTTATTATCTCAATTATTGACTTTTGAGGATATCATAGGAAACAGAAAGAATTTAGAATCCATAAGAGAAAATTTAGATTGTTTTGATATCTCTTTATTATTTACAAACTCTCTTTCTATTGAAATTAAATCCATTTTGGAAAAAGAACAGAACAATATTAAAGATAATTTAGATATAAAAAACATATTTGAAGAAATTAATAAAGAGGATTTGAGAAATCAATTGAAAATTTATTTGGAAGAAGATTATGAAGAAAAAATAACAAATTCTTTATACAAAAAACAAACAGACTTTAGAAATTTTCTTGTAAATAAAGGAGTTATTAATTAAAATGCCACAAATTAAAACAATTTCTTTGAAAGAATTAGATCAAAATAAAAATTTAGAACCAGAATTATTAATTAAAAAAGAAAAGATAATTCAAGAATATAAATTATTTTTTAAGGGACAAATACTAAAAAACCTTTTAGATGTAATTCAAATAACATTTCCAAAGACGATAAAAAAAGGAGATTTGGTTTTTCAGAATAGAGGAATTAATTTTAATCTTAAAATATCTGAAGTAGAAAAAGAAAATAAGGCTAGGCTAATGGTCTTTAAAATTAAGGACGAAACCTATACTGCTAGTTTTATTATTTGGTTTTTTAGTCAAAAAGAAATCCAAAACTATTTATCTCTTTATAGCCAAGGAAATCTTATTTCATTCTTACCAAAAAAAGCTTTAGAAGAACTTCAAATAATCTTACCAACTAAATCTGAACAAAATTTAAAATCTGTTAATATAACTTCTATGTCTGAATTTAAAGAAATAATAAAAAAATATTATGAAGAATATCAAAGAAGTATCACTCAAAAAAATTTCCTTTCTGCATCTTTTTTAGTTGGCTCTATTTGCGAGGCTATTTTATATCAATTTCTAAGGGACAAGGGAGTTAAAAAGCAATTAATAAAGGGTAAAATGTATGGTAATTTGATAGAAATTTTAGAGATAAGAGGAGATGATATAATGAACTTAGAAGATTTTAAGAAAATTAGAACCTTTAGAAATTTAATTCATCCAAAGAATGCATTAAAAAATATAAATAATATTTCAATAATGGAAAAAGAAATAGAATTTACATTTAATAAAATAATTAAAAATTTTGGAATTTAAAATGCCACAAATTAGTATTGTTAAATTAAGCGAATTAGATATAAGAGACAGGATAGATGCAGAATACTTTATTGAAGAATATCTGAAAATTGAAAAGAAACTAAAAAAGATTAATGCAGTCCGATTATCAACACTTTCCAAACTAGATGCTAGTGCATTTTATCCCGCAGCTACACAATTATACTCTTCTGGAGAAATTCCTTTTGTTAGATGTGTTGATTGTATAAAGTATCCTCTTCTTTCTGAAGATAATAGAGATTTCTTTGAAAAAATTCCTAAAGAATTTTTAGATAAAAATAAAAGTTCAATAAAAATTTTTAATAATGGAGATTTAATAATAACCAAAGTAGGAACTCCTTGTTTTACAAGTATAATCCATGATATTGGAAAAGTAGCTTCTTCACGAACAGTTTTAGGATTGAGAAATATAAAAATTAATCCTTATTATTTAATGATTTTTCTAAGGAGTTATTACGGATTTAATCAACTTTATAGACAAAGAGAATTAACTATCCAATACCAATTAACATTAGATAGGGTTGGAAAAGTTTTAATTCCTTTATTTTCAGAATCATTCCAACAAAAAATAGAACTTCTCGTTAATGATTCCTATTCAAAACTCCAAAAATCAAAATCACTTTACAAAGAAGCAGAAGAAATTTTGTTAAAAGAATTAAATCTTGAAAATTATAAACCAAAACGCAAATTAACTTTTGAAGCAAAGCTCAACGAGGTTTTAGATGCAGAAAGAATTGATGCTGATTATTTCCAGCCAAAATACAAAGAAATTGAAAAGAAGATTGAGGAGTATAAAGGCGGGTTTGATATTCTAGATAATTTAGTGAAAAAGAAAAAAGGACTTGAAGTTGGAAGTGATGAATATTTTGATGAGGGGGATAAACCTTTTTATAGAGTTTCGGATATTTCAATAAACGGATTTTCAGAATCTCCAAAAAAAATATCTGAGGAGTTATATGAAAAATTAAGAAAAGATTTTGAACCAAAAAAAGGAGAAATTCTTTTTACTAAAGACGGGACTTTGGGGATTGCCTATTTATTAGATGAAAAAATTCAAGGAATTTTAAGCGGAGCTTTTTTAAGATTAGAAACTAAGACTAATTTTAATAAAGAGTGCTTAACTTTAATATTAAATTCTACTTTATGTAAATCGCAAATAAAACAATATGCAGGCGGTGCTTTAATTTCTCATTTAAGACCTTCAGAAGCGATGAATCTTAAAATCCCCCTTCTCTATTATCAAATCCAAAATAAAATTTCAGGAAAAATTCAAGAGTCCTTCAAACTCAGAAAAGAATCAAAAGAGTTATTGGAAAAAGCTAAAAAAATGGTTGAAGATGAAATTGAAAAGGAAGCAACGAAAGATTAATGTTGATAATCATAAGCTTGTTTTATCAAAGACATAGCATATCCTAATTCATCTTTATTTGAAATTTTCATTTCTCTTGTAGTAGACCATTTTCTACTGGAAATATCTTTTGCTAAATTTTTGGGGTCTGTAAATGTTTCCTCATTCACTCTTAATTGAATTACTAACCATTCTCTTCTTACATGAACTCCCAAAAAGGCAGTATTAACAACATATTTAATATACTCTGGAGTGAAACCTTCATTAATATCATTTCCTAATTCAAGAACCTTTTCTCTTAATTCATCAAGTAATGCTTTTCCTTTTTCATTTGCTTTTTCTCTATGGTCTTCAAGAGTAATTTCCTTAATCGAGGGGGATTTCTCATTAGAAGGTTGTTTTTTATATTGATTTATAATCGGATCTAAATGAATGTCTAATTCGTCTTTGTGATAAGTATAAGTATAACATTCGATATCTGTATCTAAATGTTTGATTAAACTTATATCCCATTTTGAATATTCCTGGGCAATACAAATAAGGCGAATTTTAGACCAATCTATTGGCAGGTCTTTTGCATTTTCATTTTCTCTAACTAATCTTTCAAACTCAAATTTTGTAGACCTTTGTTGTAACCAATCATAATAAAAATTAATTTGATTAATTATTGTATCTTCTTTCTTGTGTTTATATTCAATTATACAAGGAACTCCATCTTCAGTTATTGCTAAGGTATCAATTTCCCCATTTGGAATCTTATAAAAACTTCGCAAAAGATGGCATCCAAAAAAGGATTTTAAGTGTTTTTCAACAAATTCTTGTAATTGCCTTTCAGGGCTTCCACCAATAAATTCTTGCTTTTTGATAATCTCTCCAGTCTTGAGATTGATTCGAGCCATTAATAATCATTGTCTGATAGTTATTTAAGAATTATTGCACTCTATTATTCACTAACAATCTTGTAATATGTTTTCTTCAGCATCACTCAAAACCTCTGCCCCATATTTCAAAAACCTCTATTTTTTGAGAATAGAGGTGACCACAAAAACCAAGAAAAAGTAATATTGTAGTCACCTGTTATCTTCAATAACCTAATGTCCCTGATTATTTTTTTTCCTTAGCACTTTTCTTCTCCAAAACAATCTTCCCCTTTTCTGCTTTGACTTCAACTTCATCTCCGTATTTTATTCCTGCTTCTTTTACAGCCATTGGAGGAAGATTAACTATGTATTTGTAATAATCTTTATTTTTGTGTTTTCTGAGAAATCTTTTTTGTATTTTCATGAACCTTAATAGATAATTTTATATATAAATCTTTAGGCACCGCAAGGTTTAAATATGTGAGGTGCCTAAGGGAAGTATGACGAGCAGATTTCTTGGAATTGGTTGGAAGAGCAAGATAATCTTCAAGAGAAAAACTGCTTATATTTCAATCAATAATTTAGTTGTTGAAGGCTGTAATTTGGAAAAAGGAAAGGAAATTTATTCTTATCTGGCTGAGGATGAAAAGCACAGAAAAATGATTATTGCTTATTTAGATGGGAAAAAGAAAAAATGAATCTTAATAGAAAAATACTTAAATCCATTATCTTTTAAGAGATAATGGGTATGATTAATGAAATTACAATGGAAATAGTAAAAAACACTAAAAATAGAGAGAGTATTCATAGCTTAGCTAATAAAATTGGTTTTGCATATTCTGCAGTTTACAAGTGGGTTTTGGAATTAGAAAAATATGGAGTTATAAGTTTAATTAGAAAAGGGAATAAAAATACAATAATAATTAATAAAAATGAAATATATCAAAAATTTAAGCAATTAGATAAGGCAATTTCTGTTGTTGAAAAAGACAATATTTTTTGGGATTTAATTAAAAAATCAAAATTAAGAGCAAGATTTGTCAAGGGGACTGCTGCAACTATCTGGACAAGAGGAAGCTTTGTTACTGGAGATTTTTATGATAGAATTTATTTTTTAGAAGTTGAAAAAACAGATAAAGAAAGATTAAAAAAAACATTGGAGCAGAATGGAATCAGGTTCACAGAAAAAAAGCAAATCAATGAAAGGCCATTAGTCTGGATAACTGAAAAAGAAAAAATAAGCATTGAAAAAATAAAAGAATTACCTGTAATGCCTTTAAAAGAATTAGTTAAATGGGCAAAAAAGTTACAATTGGAAAATATCTTAGAACATTTAGATAAAATACATAATTTGGGATTGCAAATAAAATATTCAGAGGTTTCAAGAAATGTCTAAGCACGACTCAAGAATCGGATTGCTGGAAAGAGAGCAAGAGATTATGAGGATTATTAATGTCTTTTTAGATAATGAATTAGAATTCGTAGTTGTGGGAGGTTATGCAGTTTCTACATACAAAAAAAGATTTTCAATTGATTTGGATATTGTAATCAGTGAAAAGGAATTGAAAAAATTTGAAGATATGCTTGAAAAAGAAGGATATATTTTGAATTATGAAAAAAAGATTGAATTAATTTATGGAGAAAATTTTAAGAGATTTAGGAAGATCATGAAACAATTTCCAGTAGATATTGATTTATTAATTAATGGTCTGGCATCCAGGACAACAGATGCTGTTTGGGAGCAGAACTATATAAAAGAACATTCTATAAAAAGAAAAATTGAAAATGCAGAATTTTTTATTCCCGAAAAAGAATTATTAATTGCAATGAAGTTTCATAGCGGAAGATTGTCTGATATTAGAGATGTTGTTGCATTAATGCCTTGCAATTTTGAATTAGCTAAAAAACATCTAAAAAGGGGGAATATTGACAATCTTAAAAAATCCATGCAAGGACAATTAAATTTTCTCAATAAGCACCAATTTAGGGATAGTTTCAAAGGAATTTTCGGACCATACTCTTTCAATGAAAAAGATTTAGAAATTGTAAAAGATTTTATGGAAGATTTTTTACGCCCTTAGAGTTATACTCTTAAAAAGCTATAGAAAAAACCAGCTAAAAATTAAACAATTAAAAATTATTTCTTAAACGGACAAACTTTTTTGTGATTTTCTAAAGCCCATTCCATCATATACCCTCTTTGGCAATAAGGGCATTTATACCTGTTTCTTAATTGTTTGCAGTTGTTATTGTGTGTCATTATAAAGAATATTTCTTAGAATTTATATCAGATGTGTTCCCGCAAAAACTCCCACACAAATTATATAATTTCTTTTGGTTAAGTAAAAACATGGCAGAGAGTCAATCAAGATACAGCATTGTTGAAAGATTAACTCAAAGGAAATTAGAGATAATGAATTCTAAATCCAATCTAAAAGAAGAAGTAAAAAGAAAGGAGCAAAAAATTGGAAAATTAAAGAAAAACCTTGAAAATTGGAAAAAGGATATTCAGGAAGATATTAAAAGAGAAGAAAGAAAAAAGGAAATTGAAGTTGAAGTATCAAAGCAAGAATTTGAGAATTCAAAAGCGCAAATGAATGACAAAGAGAAAGTTTTTGATGAGCAAATTGAAGCAATTGAAGAAGCATTAAAATCTATTGAAGAAATTTCAAAAACAACTCCTAATATTCAATCTTAATTATTAGAATAAAAAGAAGTTTTTGAATCAATAGAAGTCTGCAGAAAAAAATTGAGGCCATGTGCGCAAAGCAGACATTATAAAATAAAAATAAACCAATGCCATGTTGCTGGTCCTTTTAATTAAGGTAATCTGTGGTCGCTTAATTGCGACCTTTTTATGATGAGTCCTAAAGAAGCTGAAATGAAGTATGGAAAGAAAAATTTTAGGCTAATGCAAAAACACCTAGAAGGGATAACTGTTGTTGTGAATCCGAAAACTAAAGAAATGAACATTCCGGAAAGAGATCTTGAAAGAGCTTTTGAAATTTTGATGACAGGTAAAAGTAAAATTCTTTGGGATTAAAATGACAAATAATTCAGTAAGATACAAAATCGTTAAGGGAAAAAAGAAACCTCTTTGTGATTATAATGGAGATTGCAAAAATCTTGCTTTTAGAGAAGTTTATCCTGGATTAGGAAAAGATAAAAAATTCTCAGGTTGGTGTTATTTGTGTAAGAAACATTTTAAACAAGAATTGAAAAAATTTAAAAGAAAATTAATAAACTGCGAAATTGATTAATTCCCATCCTCCACCCAACTCCACCACTTACCATCTCCAATTATAACATGATCGAGGATTTTTATGTCAATCATTTTTCCAGCTTCAATTAATTTTTTTGTAATTTCAATGTCCTCTTCACTGGGATTTGCGTTTCCACTTGGATGATTATGTACAAGAATTATCTTTGATGCTGAGTTTTTTATTGCTGGTTTAAAAATCTCACGAGGATGAATTATAGAAGAATCTAAAATACCTCTTGATATAAATTCTTCTTTTATAATTTGATTTTTTATATTTAAAATTAAGACATAGAAATTCTCTTGTTTTTCGCTGCTTAATTTATCTTTAAAATAATTATAAACATCTTCTGCAGAGGCTATTTTTGTTATTGGGTTTTTGGATTGAGAATATCTTTTTCCTAATTCAGACATTGCTAAAATTTGCATGGCCTTACTTGGACCTATGCCTTTTATTTCTTGAAGTTCTTTTAATGAGCAATCAAAAAGGTTTTCTAAGCCATATTCTTTAATTAATCTGTTAGACATTTCAATAACATTTTCATTTGGGCTTCCGATACGAAGAATTATCGCAAACAACTCGGCATCGCTCAAAACTTCCTTTCCGTGTTTCAAAAATCTCTCTCTGGGTTTGCTCGAATCTGGGAGATCGCGGATTTTCATTCTATAAATAGATTAAGAATACATCATTTTAATCTTTTATCTTTTTGAGGATAATCTTTTTTACAACAGGATTAAATATTATAGACTACAAAAATCTAAAAACTATCAATTTTTTTTAATATTATGACAAGAAAAGTAGTCAAAGAGAAATATAGGGAAATTGGTGAAGATTACTATAATTCAAGAAAATATAAGACTGGGAGAAGTTATTTTTATAATGAAATGTTGGAGATGCCGACAACCCTGAAACTTTTAGGAGATGTAAAAAACAAAAAGGTTCTTGATTTGGGTTGTGGTCCAGGATTATATGCCAAAAAATTAAGTGAGAGGGGTACAAAAGTTAAGGGAATTGATTTATCAAGGGATCTTATAAAAATAGCGAAAAGAGAAAATCCCAACATTGAATTTAAGATAGGAGATGCTGAAAATCTACCCTATAAGAATTCAGAATTTGATATTGTGCTTGCAGCTCTTGTTCTTGGACACTTAAGTAATTGGGACAAAGCATTAAGTGAAATAAATAGAGTATTAAAAAGAGGAGGAATTTTTGTCTTTTCTGGTTATAATCCGGTTATTGAAAAAACTAAAAAAACTAGATGGTTCTTTAGAAATTTTCGGGAGATAAAAGATTATTTTGAGGAAGGATGGAGATTCTCAAAATGGAAAAAAGATGCAAAAAAGATACATTATCACAGGACTTATGGAACTATAGTGAAATCTCTTGTAAAACACGGATTTGAAATAATCGATTATGAAGATTGCAAACCAGTTAATTCTTCAAAAAAATTGTATCCTAAACTTTATGATAAAACAATTAAGGCTCCTCATTTTTGTGTATGGAAATTAAAAAAGAAATAATAGATGATAATATTGTTGATAAGATCAAAAGGAGTTTAGAAGATATCAAAGCTGGAAGAATAAAAGAGTGGAAAGAGTGATTAATTTTCAGAAACTTTTCTTACAAGACTTTCCATTTAAATATTTATACAGAAATATTTAGAGGTAATTTTTTGTTGGTTTTTAATAGAACATCTTTCAGGATTTTTTCTCCTCTTTTCTTAAAACTGAGGATTCCTATGCTTTTGATTTCATTTGTTTTTTCATCTTTTCTTATGAAAATGCCCTGTTCTGGTTCTTCAGTATAGCATTTTGTTGATTCTCCAAAGAACACTTCTAAAAAATCTCCAAATTCATCATAATATATCTCATATGTATTGTTTTCCATTTTATTTTATGTATGGTTTAAATTGTGCTGTTATGATAAATCCCTGGCCGTTTAAATATTTAACTATAACTTGCAGATATTTTTCATGAGAAGACCGATGCTTGTAATGTCTATAATAATATTTAATAGATTCATCAATATCATAGTCTGTTATTTTGTGTGGTTTAGATATGGTCTCTTTTATTAATTCAGGGTCTTCCACTTCAGGATGTTTCTTTCTTATATGATTCCATTGTTTCTTTGTTAATCTTATCTTTCTCCTTGTTTTATCTCCTATCTCAAAAATTATATCCATTCTCAATCCTTCAAAGTCTCAGCAATCATTTCCCTAACAATCTCATTATCAGCTCTCCCTCTTGTTTCCTTCATAACCTGTCCGATTAGGAAGTTTAATGCGTTTTGATTTCCAGATTTATAATCTTCTACTGCCTTTTTGTTATTTTGTAAAACTTTGTTTATTACTTTTTCAAGCTGTGTTTTATCTGTGATTTTTTCTTGTCCTTTAACTTGTGTTTTTGGAGAAAATGATTTTGGAATCCAGCTTCTTAAAATTTCCTGAGCTTTGAATTTTGTTATAGCTTTTTTTTCAAGAAGTTTTAGTAATTCAACAAAGTGTTCTGGCTTTATGTTTATATCTGGGTTGTCAAGTTCTTTTTTATTGTAGTTTAAAACTGATAAAAGTTCTTTAGTTATCCAAGGGACTGCAAGTTTTGGAGATATTTTTGTTTTGTTTTTGTTAGTTATTATTTGTTCAAAGAATTCTGCAATATCAATGTTTTTTGTTAAAACTTCTGCATATTTTTTGTCTATGTTGTGTTTTTTAATTAATTTTTTTAATTTTTTCTGCGGTGTTTCTGGCAATGAAGAGTTTATTTTTTGTATTCTTTGTTTTTTTATGTTTAGTGCAGGCAAATCAGGGTCTGAGATAAATCTGTAATTCTGAGCAGCCTCTTTTTCTCTCATTTTCCTTGTTGTGTTTTTTTTCTCATCAAACATTTTAGTTTCTTGGCTCTTAGATGGAAATTTTTTTTGATTTTCTATTTCAGATTCAATTGCTTTTTTTATGTTTTTTATTGAATTGACATTTTTGATTTCAATCCTTTCTCCTTTTTTTTCTGGCAAAGATACATTTACATCTGCTTTTAATCCTGCATTTTTATCAATTGCTTTTATATAACCCAGAGTTTTTTTTAGTTCCTTAAGCCATTCTACTACTTGTTTAGAGTCTTTGAAGTCTGGTTCTGTAACAATTTCTACTAAAGGAGTTCCTGATCTGTTATAGTCTATTTCTCCTGTTTTTGGATTCCATGCAGCAGGGTCTTCTTCAAGATGACACTCTGTTATTTTTATTCCTGAAAATTCTCCTTTTTTTCCTACTGGAATAGCATGGCTTCCTGAGATTGTATTTTGATAACCTTTTGGTAAATCAGCCCAATCATAATGTTTTCTTTGCCATGTTAATTTTGAATTTATCTTACAATTTAATATTAAAGAAATTTGAATAATTTTGTCTATTGCTTCTTTGTTTGGCAACATTGGTTTTGCTCCTGGCTGTCCTGTACAAATAGGACAGATGTTAGTATTTGGTTTTGCATGTTTAATTCCATGAATAGCTTTGCATGTACAAAAAAGTTTTTCTTTTGTATTCAAATATCCATGAATTTCTAAACCTATTTTTGGCATAATTTGTTTAAGCAAGAAATACTTTTAATTGTTTCTAATGATTTTGTTTTATAACATATTATAAGCTGTATAAATCTTTAAATAAACATTTTTTATTATTTTTTTATGATTAGTGAAGAAGCTTTGGAGAAATCATTTGCAAATGTTAAGAGAGATATAACAAGAATTCAGGCAAATATTCTTGAGATATCAAATCAACAGGCAAGACTTTTCAAAATGTTTCAGGAAATTAGAGATTCTGTAAATAAAAAAGGGAAATCTACTAAGAAAAAAACTTCTAAGAAAAAGAGAAAAAATTCTTAAGTTTATATAGTTAAATTTTACATAGACAACAAATTTTTATTGGTTAGTTTTTTATACATTAAAAATATATGTTATTTATGAAAAAAGAGATTCAGGTTGTTATTTTTAGTGATTTAGATGGAACATTGATTAATAAAGATACATATAGTTTTTCAAAAGCAAAAAAAGCTCTGAAGCTTATTAGAGAAAAGAAAATTCCTTTAGTAATTGTTAGTAGTAAAACAAGAGTTGAAATAGAAGTTTATAGAAAGAAGCTGAAAAATAATCATCCTTTTATTTCTGAAAATGGAGGGGCTATTTTTATTCCAAAAAATTATTTTAAATTTAAGTTCAAAGAAAAAGTTAAAGGAAAATATAAAGTAATTGAGTTTGGAGCATCTTACAAAAAACTTGTAAAAGTAATGAAAAAAATTGATAAAAAGTTTGGAACTACATCTTTTTATGAGCTGTCATCAGAGGAAATTTCAAAACAAAGTGGTTTAAATAAAGAAGAAGCAAGGTTTGCTAAAAAAAGAGAGTATGATGTTGTTTTTAGTATAGATAATAAAAAAAATAAAAACAAAATACTTAATTTTATTAGAAAAAAAGGATTTAATTACACAAAAGGAGGAAGATATTATCATATGCTCGGGAAAAACAATAAAGGAAAAGCTGTGAGAAAATTAATAAGATTATATAAAAGAAATTATAGAAAAAAAATTTTCAGTGTTGGTTTTGGTGATTCAGAAAATGATTCTTCTTTGATAAAAAAGGTTGATGAAGGTTATTTTGTTAAAGGACCTGAAGATTGGAATAGGATTGTCATAAAAAATTTGAAAAATTGAAATGAAAAACAAAGAAATTCAAAAAGCAGAAAAGTTATATAACAAAAGTATAAAAATTCTTAAAAAATTTCAGTTGAGAAACGGAGCGATTTTAGCTTCATCTCCAAAAGGAAGATACCCCTATGTTTACCCAAGGGACCACGCAATCTGCATTCTTGGTTTAATTAGTGCAAGAGAATTAAAAAGAGCTAAAAAAGGGTTGGAATTCATTTTTAATTCTCAAAATAAAAATGGGAGTTTTTCACAAAGAATTGATAAAAAAGGAAAGGATGCTAGTTATAAACCAATACAATTAGATAATACTGGATTAGTGCTTTATGCTTTTGCAGATTATATTAAAGAAGCGAATGATAAGGAATTTTTGAAAGAGAATCGTCAGAAAGTAAATAAAAGTCTGAATTATTTGAAAAAACAATTACATAAAAATAATCTTTTTTTTACTCCTAATAGTATTCATGAATTTCCTCCTTTAGAAGAGGGATTTGAAATCTGGGCTAATGCTGTGTGTTACGGGGCATTAAAAAAACTTAAAGAAATCAAATTTAGTATAAAGAAATTTGATTTGCAAAAAATAAAAAAATCTATAGATAAACATTTTTGGAATAAAGATTATTTTATTAAAACAATTAGAGTGAAAGAATCAAGTTCTACTGCTTTTTGTATTGATGCTTCAACATGTGGTTTATTTGATTATGAAGTTTTTGATAATGATAATAAAAAAATAATAAAAAATATGAAAAAAATTGAGAAAAAACTTTGGAACAAAGATATTGGAGGAATTTGCAGATATGAAAAATTTATAGGAAGAAATAATGGGGGATGGGGACCATGGCCGCATTTTACACTAATGGTTGCGAGGCATCATATTAAATTAAAAAATAGAAAAGAAGCAGATAAATATATTGAATGGGTTTTACAGATTTCTTATAACTTTAAACTTCCAGAACATATTGCAACAAAAAAAGAATTTGAAGAGTGGGTTGATTCTTCAAAAAGAGCTGGTATTTTGAGGAAAGACAGAAGGATTATGATAAGAAATATAAGAAAAAATAAAATATTTAAAAAGAAAGGATTAGCTTATTCAGTTCTTCCACTTGCGTGGCCCCATGCAGAATTTATAAGAACATGGAATTTATATAAGAGAACCTTTTTATAATATCAATGTTTTATAATTGAAAGAAGAGGTTAAAATGTATAAAATCAATCCTGAAAAATATGACAAAATTTTGTTTTGTGGTATAGGAGGGAGTGCTGTTCCTGGAGAAGTTGTTAAGGCTCTTAATATTAAAAAGCCTGTTTTAATTTCAAGAGAAATTTTTCCTGAAAGTGCTAATTCAAAAACTCTTTGTTTTGTAATAAGTTATTCAGGAAATACAGCTGAAACACTTAAATTGTATGGGGAAGCTAAAAGAAAAAAATGTCAAATAATTATAATTACTTCTGGAGGAAAACTTGAAAAAAAGAATGAGGAAATGTTTCTTGTTCCAAAAGGATTTGTTCCAAGAGAAGCTTTAGTTTATATGTTAAAACCAGTTTTAAAAGTGTTGGGAATAAATCAGAGAGAGCTTGAGAAAATTCCTGAAAAAATCGACAAAAATTATGCAAAAAAAATAGCAGCTAAATTAAATAATAAAATTCCTGTTGTTTATTCTCCTTCAGAAAAATTGAAAATTATTTCTTACAGCTGGCAGACATTATTTAATGAAAATTCAAAAGTTTTTGCACATTCAAATTATTTTCCTGAATTAGCTCATAATGAAATAGAAGCAAAAATCAATAAAGGTTTTAGAGTTGTTCTGCTTTTTGATAAAAAAACAGAGCAAATTAAAAAAGCAAAAAAAATAATCAAAAACAGCATTGATATGAAACTTAAAGGAAAAAACCCTCTTGAAAAAATAATTTATGGAATTTATCTTGGAAATTCTGTGAGTAAAGCTCTTGCAAAAATAAAAAGAATTAATTATAAAGAAACAAAAAAAATAAATATGTTAAAATGACATATCTTGTTTTTGATATAGGTGGAACAAATACCAGAATAGCTGTTTTTGAAAAAGGTACTTTTTTAGAAGTGCAGAGTTATCCTACTATTAATTCA
This sequence comes from Candidatus Woesearchaeota archaeon, assembly GCA_964413095.1. Taxonomy (GTDB): domain Archaea; phylum Nanobdellota; class Nanobdellia; order Pacearchaeales; family GW2011-AR1; genus CAYPRJ01. The sequence continues at coordinate 13,630 of CAYPRJ010000006.1, read as the reverse complement.
ATGAAATTACTTGGTTTTTTAGATAAAAAAACAGTAGAACTTAAGGAAAAATACAAAATTAGAAAATTTGAAGGAATAGGAATATCTGCTCCTGGTTTTTTAGAACAGAAAAAACTTAATTTGAGAGCTCCTGTAAATCTTCCTAAAATAAAAAATCTAAAATTTTCAAGTCTTAAAAAATATACAGAAAAAATTGTTTTAGAACATGATGCAAACTGTGCTGTTATAGGAGCATTAAAAAAACTTAAATGTCGAGAAAAAAAAGAAATAAAAAATATTGTATGTTTAACGATTGGAACAGGTTTAGGTTGTGGAATAATTCTCAATAATAATCTTTGCAGAGGAGAAGGGGCTGCTTCTGAGTTTGGGCACACAATAGTTGATGTGGAAGGAGAAAAATGCACTTGTGGAAATAAAGGTTGTCTTGAAAATTATGTGTCTTTAAGAGGTTTTTTAAAAATTGCAAAAAAGAATGGTTTAAATTCTGACTGGAAAGAAATTAACTCTTTAGCAAGAAAATCAGATAAAAAAGCATTAAAAACATACAAAGAGTTTGGGAAAAATATTTCTTTAGCTTTAGTAAATATTGCTAATACTCTTGATCCTGAATTTATTATTCTTACAGGAGGTTTTTGCAATAATAAGAAATTTTTTATTAGCGAAGCAAAAAAAGAAGCTGAGAAAAAATATTTCAGAGGAATTAAACCAAAAGTAAGAGCATTTAAAGAAAATCTTTCTCTGTTAGGTGCTGCGGAGTTAGTGAAATGAAATGTGTTTTTCCTCTTATTTTAAAAAAACAAGAGTTGAAGAATACTTCTTATACTCAAAGAGGAAAATATCATTTTTTAAATTATGATTTAATATCAGGAATTTCAGGAAAAAATGCAGGTTTTTGTCTCCCTCCTATAAAATTTCTTTCACAACTTAATTTTTTTGTAAAAATAGATAACTCATGGTTTAATTTAAAAGATTATTTTGAAAAAGTGAAAATTGAAAGTTTTGAAACAATTCATTATTACAAAATAAAAGATATTTTGATTGAAATAAAGTATTTTATACCTGATAACTATCCTTTGTTAAGAATTTTTATATCTTCAAATAAAAAAATAAAACTAAGAATCTTTCCTAAAATAAGTTTTGATTATATTGCAGGACATAAAAATCCTATAAAAGGTTATGAATTTAAACATAAAAAAAATAATTTTATTTTTAGTTCAAAACTTGATGAAAAAGTTATAATTGGTTTTAATTTTAATAAGTTTCCAAAATTAAATAAGAAAAACAAAAATATAAGTTCTTTTGAACTGGATTTTAAAAAGACAAATATTAATCTTGTTTGCTCTCTGCAGGGAGAAAAGATTTTTTATGAATATCTTAAAGAAGGAAAAAAAGATTTGAAGAATTACAAAATACAGAGATATAAGAATCACATTGTTAATCAGGTTGAACTGAATTCAGATAACCCGGAGCTGAATGAAAATTTTCAATTTGCAAAATATAATTTGTTGCAGTTGAGGCATAGACAGCCAGGTTTAGGAAGAGGTTTTTTAGCTGGAATGCCTTATTTTCCTAGTTATTTTGCTAGAGATATTTTTTGGAGTTTTGGAGCCATTGTTGCTTTAGGAGATTTTGAAAATGCAGAAGATTGTTTGAATATGTTTGCAAAATATCAATCTTTAGTTTCAACTGAATCAAAAAAACCAGGAAAAATTCCTCATGAAATATGGTTAAATGGAGAGCCGAATTATTATAGTATTGATTCTTCTTTGCTGTTTGTTATTTCTGTAAAAAAATTTTACGATTATACTAAGAATAAAGAGTATGTAAAAAATATTTTTCCCAGTATTTTAAGAACAATTAATTTTATTTTAGATAACTTAAAAGATGGTAGAATTATTCATGGTAAAATGGGGTTTGTGAAAGATACAACTTGGATGGATTCTTATAATAGAGGAGAAAGTGCTGTTGAAGTTCAGGGACTGGTTGTTGAGTGTTTGAATGCAGGAATTAAACTTGCAGAAATATCAGGAAACAGGAAATATATAAAAAAATGGAAAACAAAAATGAAGAAATCAAGAAAAGTTTTGAATATTTTTATTAAAGATGGTTTTGTTTATGATCATCTTAACAAAAACAAAAAATTCAGTAAAAGTATAACTGCGAATCCTTTATTTTTATTTTATTTAAATTTGTTAAAAAAGAAAGGAGCAAAAAAAATTCTTGAATTTTTGAAAGAAAAAGAACTATTTTGTGAGTATGGAGTGAGAAGCAGAGCAAAAAAATCAAAAAGTTATTCTGCAGGAAGTTATCATAAAGGAGGGGTCTGGCCTTTTTTATCAGGAATTTATCTAAAATCTTTATACAATTATAATCTTCCTGGAAAAGAAAAAGTTTTAGAATGGTTTTCAAAGTATTTTAGAGATTTTTCTCCTGGTTTATCTCCAGAATATATTGATGGGAATAAATTTTGTTTAAAATCTCTAAAGCATAATTCATGTTTTTTGTGCTTATGGAGTTCTTCTCTTTATATAGAATCTATTTTAGAAGGAATGTGTGGTATTAAAATAGAAGGAAATAAACTGAAAATTAAACCTAATCTTCCAAATAATGTAAACAAAATAAAAATTAGAAATTTTAGATTTAATGATAATTTCTATGATTTTGAGATAAATAATAAGAACTCTAAAATAAGAAAATTAAAAACTAAAAAGATTTACAAAACTAAAAAGAGATAATCTTTTATATTTGATTTATTTTTCTTTTTTATGAAAAAAAACAAGACTTTGTCAGCACAGGCTGGAGATTATGTTGAAATACATCTTACAAAATATATTTATGAGGGAATTTTGTTAGAAACGCCTCGAACGCCGACGGGCACGGAAAAAGGAATTGTTCTTTTGAAGTTGGATTCTGGTTATAATATTGGTTTTAAAAAATCAGATATTTTGGAAATTAAACTGAAAAAAAAGAATAAAGAGAAAGAAGAAAATTTAGAGATAAAAAAAGACAGTTCAAAGTTAAATGTTGCAATGATTATTACAGGAGGGACAATTGCTTCTAGGATAAATCCTAAAAAAGGAGGTGTTGATGCTATTACAAAACCAGAAGATTTATTCAAATATTATCCTAAAATTTTTGACAAAGTTAATGTGTCAAGTATCAATGTTCCTTTTATGAAAGCTTCTGAAAACATGAATTTTAAAGATTGGAAAAAAATTGCAAAACTTACAGAGAAATTATTGAATGATTCAAATATTTCTGGAGTAATTATTACACATGGAACTGACTTTTTGCATTATACTGCAAGTGCTTTGAGTTTTATGCTCGGAGGGAAAAAAGGTTTGAATAAGCCTGTTGTTTTAACTTACAGTCAGAGAAGTATTGACAGGGCTTCTTCAGATGCTAATTTAAATTTGCAGTGTAGTGCAATTGCTGCTATAAGTGATATTGCTGAAGTTATGCTTGTTGGACATGCAAGTATAAATGATGATTTTTGTTATGCAATGCCTGGAACTAAAGTTAGGAAATTGCATAGTTCAAGAAGAGATGCTTTTAAAGTTGTGAATAGTAAGCCAATCGCAAAAATTTTTCCAGATAAAATAGAAATGATTTTTCAGTGTAATTTTAGAAATAAAAATAAAGTTAAAGCAGATACAAAATTCGAGGAGAAAGTTGCTCTTGTAAAAGTTTATCCTTCACAAGATCCAAGTATTTTAGATTATTATGTAAAGAAAAAATATAAGGGGATTATTTTAGAGATGTCTGGATTAGGGCATGTTCCTATTAAAGGAAAAAACAATTGGATAAAAAAATTAAAAGAAGTTATAAAAAAAGGTTTAGTTGTTTGTGCTACTTCTCAATGTGTTTATGGAAGAGTTGACCCTTTTGTTTATTCTAATGGAAGAGAGATTTTAGAAACAGGAGTTATTTATTTGGAAGATATGCTTGCTGAAACTGCTTTGATAAAACTTGGCTGGATTTTGGGACATGATGAATGGGCGAAGAGTAAAGAAAAAGTTAAGGAAAAAATGCTGGAGAATATTTCTGGAGAATTAAATGATAGATTAGAGTATAGAAATTAATAAAAAGTTTTATTGCTATTTTTTTATATGAAATATTATAAAGAAAAAAGAGAGATATATCTTGAAAAGGATTTGAATAATTTGGATAAATTTGTTTTTGATTTTGTCAATCTTCTTGATGATTATGTTATTGTTTCTGGTTATGTTTCAATAATTACAGGAAGAAGCAGAGCTACTGAAGATATTGATTTGTTAATCCCTAAAATGAGTCTTGATGAATTTTATGTTTTATGGAAAAAGATCTGTAAAAAGGAATTTGAATGCATAAATACAGAAAATTATGAAGAGGCTTTTGATATGCTTAGTGAACATGCTATAAGGTTTTCACGGAAAGGCAAACCTGTTCCAAATATTGAATTTAAAATAATGTCTAATGAAGTTCATGATTACTCTTATAACAACAGATTAAGATTATTCTTAAAAGATAAAATGTTTTTTATTTCTTCCATAGAAATGCAAATTGCTTATAAGGTTTATTTAGGCAGTGAAAAAGATTTAGAAGATGCAAAACATTTATATGAATTATTTAAAGAAGATTTAGATGAAAATGAACTTTTGAATTTATTAGAAAGATTTAAAGTTAAAGATAAATTTGATGAAATAAAATGAATTTTGATTTGAAAAAATTGGAAGAAGAGCGAAAGAAGAATTTTAAAGAGAGACTGGATTTTATTAAAAAGTGGGTAGAATATATTAAAACTCATTCAGATGAAGAATGGGGGGAGCAACAGGGTTTGTTAATTAATTCACAGTTTGAAAATTAATTTTCTTGAATTAGCTTTTCTTTTTCCTTTTTTTTCTAAGTAATAAATTTTTAATATCTCTAATTTCTTTTTCTGCTTTTTTGTTGATTCTATAATCATATTCTGTTTTTAATCTGTCTCTTTGTGTTTGTCTGTTTTGCGACATTAAAATAATTGGAGCCTGAATTGCTGCTAAACATGAAAGAACTAAATTTAGTAAAATGAAAGGGTATGGGTCAAATGGTTTTCCTAACTTATATTGAACTAAAAAATGTCCGTTTATTATCATCCATATTACAAGGAATATTAAAAAAGAGATTATGAATGTCCAACTACCTGCTCCTTTTGTTAATGCATCAGCTGCTTTTTGTCCAAAATTTCTCGGCTTTCTAATTCTTTCAATTTCTTCAAGAAGTTTTTCTTTTTTCTTCTCTTTTTCCTCTTTTTCCTCTTTTTTTGTTTTCCTCTTTTTCTGCATATTTTTACTTAGAATTTTTCTATTATAAATGTTATCTTAAATTATTCCTATATAGTTATGACTTAAGAGGAGTTACAAAGGAAAAGTTTATAAGGTGTAAAAAATAATCCTTTTGATGGGATGTATACCAAAATTTTTGAGTCAAGAGATAAGAGAAAAAATGAAAATTATTTTAGATCCGAAGAATTCTCATAGATGTGACCTTGTTAAACAAAAAAGAAAAATTAATGCTATAAAGAAAAATGCCCAAATAGAGTCTTATAAAATAGAACATCCTAAAGAAAAAGTTCCTTATTGTATACCTAGAAATAATAGAGAAGTCAAAAAGGGAATAAAAAATATTGAAGAAGCATTTAGATGGGGAGATTATAATTTTAATCCAGAGACTTTTGATAATAATTTTATTAAGGGTTTGGCTTATAGAATTACTCCTGAATTATATGAAGAAAAAGATACTGCTGAGTATAGAGAATCAAATGTTAGAATTTTAGGTTCAGAGTTCATGCCCCCTTATCCTTGGAAAGTGGAGAATTTAGAAATGCCAAGACTTATTCAAAATTTAAAAAAACATTTTGATAATGATGATTTGCTCGAGAAAATGAAAACTGCTATTTATGCACATTTTAATTTAGCTAGGATACATCCTTTTATAGACGGAAATGGAAGAACTTCTAGAGCATTACAAGATATTATTTTAGACTATTATGGTTTTCCTCTGCCAATAATAAATAATGGAGAAAGGGCAATATATTATGATATTTTGGAAAATGCTGTTGGAGGATACAAAGAAAGAAAAGGTAATAAATTAAGTAAAATAAGTAATGGAGAAAAATCTTTTTATGTTTTTATGGCTGGAAAAATTAATGTTTCTCTTGATAAAGTATTAAATAGCTTGAATAATAATCACTAATTTAATAAATCCTTTTATCTTATTTTTTTTATGTCAGATAAATTAGATTATGAGAAATTAAAATTTAAAGCTGGTTTAGAAATTCATCAGCAGTTAGATGCTGATGGGAAAAAGTTATTTTGTAATTGTCCTGCATTGCTGAGGAAAGACGAGCCTGATTTCCTTATTTCCCGAAAATTACATGCTGTTGCTGGTGAAAGCGGAGAAGTTGATGTGGCTGCACAACACGAAATAAAAAAAGATAAAGAATTTTTTTACCAGGGTTATGATACTACTTGTTTGGTTGAATTAGATGAAGAGCCTCCTAAAGAAATTAATAAAAGTGCTTTGAAGATTGTTGTACAGATTGCCCTGCTTTTGAATTGTAAAATAATTTCAATAAGTCAGGTTATGAGGAAGACAGTTATTGATGGTTCAAATACTTCTGGTTTTCAAAGAACAGTTATGATTGCAAGAGATGGTTATGTTGAAACTTCTCATGGAAAAGTTAAGATAGAAGGAATTTATCTTGAAGAAGATTCTGCGAGGCCTATAGAGAGAAAAGAAAAAAAAGCAACATATAGACTTGATAGGTTAGGAATTCCTTTAGTTGAAATTTCAACAGATGCAAGTATGAAAAATCCAGAACAAGTAAAAGAAGTTGCATTGCATATTGGAGAGGTTTTGAGGAGCTGTAAAATTAGAAGAGGAATCGGAACTATCAGGCAGGATGTTAATGTTTCTATTCGTGGAGAAAATAGGGTTGAGTTAAAAGGAATGCAAGATATGAAAACTTTTGTCAAGACAATTGAAAATGAGGTTTTGCGTCAGAAAAAATTGAGTGATAGTAAAAACCCGACAGAAGCAGAAGTTAGGAATGCTTTGAATAACAAAAATTGTAAAACAGAATTTTTAAGACCAATGCCTGGAGCTGCGAGGATGTATCCTGAAACAGATTTGCCTTTGCTGAAAATAAAAAGAGATTTTATTAATGAAGCAAAAAAAACTCTTCCGAAATTAAGAGGAGAAGTGAAAAAAGAGTTGAAAAATAAAGGATTAAATGAGGAAATGATTAAACTTTTATTTAAGAATAATAAAATTAGAGAGTTTAAAGAGCTTCTTGAAATAATTAATAATCCGCAGTTAATAACAAAAGTTTTGCTGATTTTTCCAAGGGAAATTGCTTCTAAAAAAAAGATGGATTTTTTAGAAATTTTGGAGAAAACAGAAGATGAAATTCCTAAAATTTTGAAATCTGTTAAAGAGGAAAAAATTCCTGAGAATAAAATAAAATATGTTCTTTCTGAGTTAATTGAAGGAAAAAAATTAGAGAATATTAAAATTGAACAAGTTGATGTTGCAGATATTGAAGAGAATATTTTGAAAATAATCAAAGAGAAGCCAGGTTTGTCTGTTAATGCTTATATGGGTTTAGTGATGAAAAATTCTGAGTTTAGAGGGAAAATCTCTGGGAAAGAAGTTATGGAAATAATTAAAAAATATATGAAGTAATTTTATTTTTTTCTAGAATTGAAATCCTGTTCTGAAAGGATTTTTGATGTTTCTGATTTTTAAATTACAAGGATTTAAAAATATTTTTTATCTATATATTGCATGGAAAAGTCTTTTGATTTAAAAAAATTGAATAAAGAAAGAAATTATATTAAAGATGTTTTTAAGAAAAGCTCTAAGAAGGTTTGTGTTGCTGGTTGGGTAAATAACATAAGAGAACTAGGAAAAATAAGGTTTCTTGTTCTGAGAGATATTTCTGGAGAAATACAAATAACAGGGGTAAAAGGAAAGATTCCTGAAGAAATTTTTAATTTAATGAATAAGATTTCAAGAGAGTCTGTAATTTATGTTAAAGGAGAAGTTAAAAGTTCAAAGCAAGCTCCAGGAGGAAAAGAAATTATTCCTAAGGAATTGGTTGTTATTGCTGAAGCAGAAGACTTGCCTATTGATGTTTCAGAACATTCAAAGACAGAACTACCAAAAAGATTAGATTACAGGTTTTTGGATTTGCACAGGAAAAAAATTCAGGCAATTTTTAGAATTAATGCAACTGCTATGCAAGCTTTTAGAGAATTTATGATTAAAGAAGGAGCAGTTGAAGCAGTTTTTCCTGCTATAATAAGCAGTTCAAGTGAAGGAGGAACTGAATTGTATCCTTTGAAATATTTTGAGAAAAAAGCATTTTTGTCACAAAGTTGCCAGTTGTATAAACAAATGGTTGCTTGTTCAATGGAAAAAGTTTTTACTATTTTTACTGTTTGGAGAGCAGAGAAACATAACACTGTCAGACATTTGAATGAATCTCGGCAATATGATTATGAGCATGCTTTTGCTGAGGAGTTTATTGTTATGGATGTTTTGGCAAAAGTTGTTCAATTTATGATTAAGAAAATTAAAGAGAATAATAAAGAAGATTTGAAAACTCTTGGAGTTGATTTGAAAATTCCTAAGACTAAGTATATGACTTTTGCAGAAGTTGTTAAGATTTTAAAAAAAGAAAAAGTTAAAGTTGAAAAATATGATTTAGGAACAGAAGGAGAAAGAAAGTTAGGAGAACTTTATCCTGATACAATTGTTTTTGTTCATGACTGGCCTTTGAAAGGAAAGCCTTTTTATATTATGCCTAAAGGAAAAAATTTGTCTTGTGGTTTTGATGCGATTTACCAAGGAACTGAGATAAGTTCTGGGGGACAAAGGGTTCATATTCCTAAGTTGCTCGAGGAGAGATTAAAAGCTAAAGGGCTTGATCCAAAAGATTTCAAAAGTTATATTGATTCTTTTAGGTACGGAGCTCCACCTCATGCTGGATGGGGAATGGGTGTAGAAAGACTTACAACTTTAATTCTTGGATTAAAGAACATCAGAGAATCTGTAATGTTTCCTAGAGATAGAGATAGACTGAGTCCTTAATTGGTTAATCTTATAAAACTTAATTTCTTTTATAATTTATGACAGATTTTTTGTTTCATAAAGTTTCTGAGAAAGAGAAAGAGGAAATAAAAAAACAAGCTAAAAAAATTATGGATGACTTCTCTAAGAAGATTTCTAAAGTTGATAAAAAATTAAAGGATATAGCTATTGAAAGAGAGCAGGATGAAAGAGAAGAGGGAAAAGAAAATTGCGAGATAGATAGAAAAACTATGTTCAGCAATGCACCAAGCAAAAATAAAGATTTTATAATTGTTGAGAAGGGGAGATGGTGAAAGATATTGTTGCATCAGGGCCTGTAATTGTAGAAGAAGGAAGATTAATTGTGACTAAGGATTCAAAAGATGATTTTTATAAAATTCCAGGAGGACAGGTTGAAAAAGATGAAAGCTTGAAACAGGTCGCATTAAGAGAATTTAAAGAGGAAACAGGACTTGAATGTAAGCTAGGAAAAAAATTATCTACAATGAAATTAGAAAAAGAAAGTGATTCTGGGAAAATTAATATAGAATTGCATCATTATAAAGCAAAATTAAAAAATAAACCAAAGAGTTTTAAGAGTTATAATTATGAAGGACATGAGGTAAGCTGGTTTTATATTAATGAAATTAAAGAAGGATTTTATAATGTTGCTCCTAACATTAAATTTCTAATTGAAAGAGGTGATATAAAATGACATCAAAACTTAAAACATATTTGAAAGAAATTGAAAAAAATGATAAAAAAGGAAAGAAGATAAATGCGTTTTTGCAAGTTAAGCCTGTTGAGAATAATAAAAAAGGTTTGCTTTCTGGAAAAGTTATTGCTGTTAAAGGGAATATTAATGTTAGGGGATTGAATGTAAGTTGTGGGAGTAAAACCTTGGAAAATTATAAAGCTTCTTATGATGCAAGTGTGATTAAAAAAATAAAAGACGAGGGAGGAATAATTCTTGGAATAACAAATATGGATGAGTTTGCTTGTGGATGGAGTGGAGAAACAAGTGCTTTTGGTGCAACTAGAAATCCTAATGATTTAGATTTAGTTGCTGGAGGAAGTTCATCAGGAAGTGCAGCTGCTGTTTCTGCAGGAATGTGTGACATGGCTCTTGGTTCAGATACAGGAGGAAGTATAAGAGTTCCTTCAAGCCATTGTGGTGTCGTGGGAGTTAAGCCAAGTTATGGCTCTGTAAGCAGATATGGTTTAATTGATATGTCAATGTCTTTAGACCAAATAGGTTCAATAGCAAAAAGTGTTTCTGATGCTGCATTATTGTTAAAAGTTATTATGGGAAAAGATGAAAAAGATGCAATAAGCAAAGATAAAGGAAAATTAAATTTAAATGAAGTAGAAAAAATTCCCCAAAATATTAAGATTGGTTTATTAGATTTTCCTATTTCAGATAAAAGAATTCAAAAATTAATTGATGATAAAGTGGGGGATGTAAAGAAAAAATATAATTGGCAGATTAAGAAAATAAAAATAAAAGATATTGGACTTGGAATAGCAACGTATTTTCCTATTGTTTATGTTGAATTTTTTTCTTCAACAAGGAGATTTGATGGAAGAAAATATGGAAAAAAAATTGAAGATGTTACTGGTTGTGAAGTTTTGAGAAGGATTTTAGGAGGAAGCGAGATAAGTAAAGAAGAACATTCAAACAGATATTATTATTCAGCTTTAAAATCTAAGAAATTGATTGAAAAAGAATTTGAAAATGCATTTAAAGAAGTTGATTGTATTATTTCTCCAACTGTTCCTAGATTGCCCCATAAAATCAGAGAAAAAATTTCTGTTGAAGAAATGTTTCAATATGATGCTCTTACTTGTCCAATAAATCTTGCAGGAAATTGTGCAGTAAGTATTCCTGCTGGAAAAATTAATAATATTCCAATTGGTATGCAAATTGTTTGTGATAAATTTCAAGAACAAAAAATGTTGCAAGTTGCCAGAGCTTTTGAAAAGTTAATATGATATAAAAAACTATTTAAACTCTCATTATTTTTTAATAAAATGAATAAGAAAAAAGAGAGGAGATTTAATTTTACTGTTATTTTAATCATAGGTTTTTTATTAGCAATTGGGTTTTTATTCATCGCATTAAGACCACAAACTACAGATTCTATAACAAGTCCGACTGGGTTTGCTGTTTTAGAAGATTATGATAATGAAACAGATTGTGTTGCTGAAGGTTATACTTGGGAAAATATAACCAATGAAAGTTGTATGACAGAAACTTTTAATATTACCACATTAGGTTGGATTAATTCTTCGGGATATACTCTAACTGGCTCTGAAAATGCTAGTAATTTTGCAATAATTGAAGCATGGAATGTAACTGATCCGTCATCACCGATTCTAATTGATTCAGGAGATTATTCTCTAAATTCTTCAACAGATGTTGTTGTAAATGCGACTGCTGTGAATTATCCAAATGTTCAGTTTAATTATACTTATGAAAATGAAACCTGTATAGAAGTTGTTACTGGTGGTAATTGTATGGGAGATATTTGTGGTGATGGAATTGTTCAGACTCCTAACGACGATGGTGTTGAAGAAGTTTGTGACGATGGAGAAAATAATGGAGAGTATAGTTATTGTCAGTCTGATTGCTTAGCAATGGGTCCTTACTGTGGAGATAATATAACAAATGGAAATGAGGAATGTGATGATGGAGATGATAATGGAGTAGAACTTGGATGGTCTGAAGATGGTATAGAGTATTGTAATGAAGATTGTAAACTTATAATGGGCTCTTATTGTGGAGACGGAGATTGTGATAGTGAGGAAAATTGTAATAATTGTTCTAGTGATTGTGGTTGTGATTCTGATGAGATTTGTGAAGATGGAAGTTGTATAAAAGAAGATAATGATGAAGAAGAAATTTCAGATAGTTCAACAACTTCTACAGATAGCAGTTCTACTTCAAGTATAACAACTTCTGCTACTCAAAATGAAACTTGCACTCCTAATTGGGAATGTACTGAATGGAGTGAGTGTGTGAATGAAAGTCAGAGTAGAACATGTGAAGATACAAATAATTGTGGAACTGAAGAAGGAAAACCAAGTTTGGTTCAATCTTGTGAAATGCCTGAAACTTGTTTTGATGGAATACAAAACCAGGATGAAAAGGGAATTGATTGCGGAGGAGTTTGTGAGCAAAAGTGCAGTGTTTTCACAATTATTGGTAATACTGTAGAGACACCTATAAATCTTCTTAAAGAAAAAGTTTTTATTAATAAGACAAGAACAATATTATTGATAGTAGGTTTAGTTGTAATTGTAGGTGGATTTGTTGCTTTGGAGATATTTCATAAAAAAAGAAAAAATTCTTCAGGAGCAAAAAACAATAAAAAGGAAAAATCTGAAGATGAAAAAGATAGTGATGAACTTTTAGAAGAATCAAGAGAAGAAGACTAAGAATAATTAAGATAATTTTATCTAAATCTTTAAAAATATTTGAGGGTTATTAATTTTATGAGGGTTGGGAATATAGAAATAAGATGGCTAGGACATTCTGGTTTTTTAATTAGAAATTCTAAAGTAATTTATATTGATCCTTATAATATACAAGAAAATGAAAAAGCAGATTTAATTTTAATAACTCATAGTCATTATGATCATTGTAGTATTGCTGATATGAATAAAATTATTAAAGAAGGAACCAAAATTGTTATTCCAGCATCTTGTCAAAGTAAGATTACTAAATTTAAAATCCCAATTGAGATAGAAGTTGTAGAACCAGAACAGGAGCTTGTTTTAGGAGAAGTGAAAATAAATACTCTTCTTGCTTATAATGTGGATAAACCTTTTCATCCTAAAGATGAATCTTGGGTAGGTTATTTAATAAAAATGGAAAATTCTTTTATTTATCATGCTGGGGATACAGATGTTATTCCTGAAATGCAAAAACTTACAGGATATAAACAATCAGGAAAGAATTTTATTGCATTACTTCCTATTGGAGGAAGATTTACAATGACTGCAGAAGAAGCAGTTAAAGCAGCAAAAATAATTAAGCCGTCTTTGGTTATTCCTATGCATTATGGAAGTATTGTTGGAACAAAAGAAGATGCCGAAGAGTTTGCGCAGCTTTGTAAAGAGGAAGGAATTAATTCTGAAATATTAGAAAAGTCTTAAATTGTTTTGTCAGAAATTTGTTTTGAATAAAAAATTTTATTTTGAATAAAAATATTCATTGTTGCATCTACGAACTTTTTCATTAAAAAACAACTCTGATGAAACCATGGGAAATTATTAATTTCTACTCGTTACTCGCAGATTATTTTAGATTTAATAGAACTATCTCAGATGAGTTTTTTGAATGAAAAATAGTTCGCCTATTGGCTCAAATTAATCCACAAATAACTGCAATCCTCGTTGGTTTTAGCATTAATTATATTATCAATAGCGAATGAAGTGAGCCAAGTTATTGAAAAATACGAATACCATTTATAAGTATCAGAGATACTCATAGAAGACGAAATTTTAATGAATAAACTAAATAGATTTTAGATTT
>CAYPRJ010000005.1:0-46143 GCA_964413095.1 Candidatus Woesearchaeota archaeon | reverse complement strand
TTCACAGCACAGGCTGACGTCGGCCATGCAACTCCTCTCAGCGTGTCAGGTAAGCTCTTTAAACTGACCTTCATCCTGCTGTCGGTCCTGGTGAGGTTCACGGTGTAGAATCTAATTGAACCGCACGCGTCACCTGTTGTAGTGTCTCCCCGCCAATTCCTTTAAGTTTCGGCCTTGCGACTATACTTCCCAGGTAGCACACTCTTCGCCTTCGCTACAGCACCAATACCTCTCGGGGAGGTACTAATGTTTAGTGTGCAGTGTTTACTGCTAGGACTACACGGGTATTTAGTAGAATGTAGAGATAAGATTTGCCTTTCTTGGATGTTTAAAACTTATAGTCTCTTGAAATTTTTTAAGATTTTGTTTTCCATAGATATGGAGTTCAAATTCTTTATTTTTTCTTCTGTCTCTGAAAGTTATTGAGTGGTTTATTCCAAGCTTTAAGAGAATTTCTGAAACAAAATCTCTTATTTTTTTATTGGTTATTGAAAATCCAATATGTGCTTGTCTTTTTGTCAACCAACCTTCAGCATCAAAGAGCCCCCAAAGATATTCAGTTTTAAATTTTAATGGAAGTTTATCCATAAAACTTGGGATTTTAATATTGTCCCTAACTGATTTAGAAGGTATTTCTAAAACTTCAATTAAATATCTATAAATAATGCTATTCTTTATGTGACAATAATTTGAATTTCTGTTTTTGTCATAAAAAATATTCGGCACAATAGTGAATATTTTCTCAAACAGAGATTTTATTACTTCACAAAAAGAGCTATCCTTTTCTGTAATCAAAATCCTTTTTCCGTATATATTTCCATCTCCATGTAAAATTCCTACAAATCTTAAAATTTCTTTTGATTCTTTTCTAGGAATTTTAACATTGTAATGAGATCTCTTACAGGTGTATTTTTTATAAATCTGTAATATATCAGGATTATTCTTTAGGAAATTTCTTACACGGCATTCCAATACCATCACAAGACCATGATATCAGAATTTTTAAGTTTTGCTCTGCATCCCATATCTAATCCGTTTTGCGCCCCTAGCCTTCATCCTTTACTGTCAGAACCGTCCTCGTAAGATGCCTTCGCTATTGTTAGTCCATCCGGGATTAACACATTTTACCGCTACTCCGAATGTACTTCTTACGTCTTCCGGTCTCTAGCTTGAAAGTTTTTCTCGCTCGCCCCATTCTTGAGAAATGAGATTTCACAAGAAACTTTTCAAGCAAGCTACGGATATTTTAGACCCAATAATAATGGCTGCGACTTGGACCGCTAGTATTACCGCGGCGGCTGGCACTAGTCTTACCCAGTCCTTATTCGCCGAACTTTTTACATTCAGCAAAAGCTTCTCAATAGAGAAGCACTCTGATTCGCTCTGTCACGCTTTCGCGCATTGCAGAAGATTCCCGACTGCTGCACCCCGTAGGGCTGGGAATAGTCTCTCAGATTCCCTCTCAGGGCTTCTCCGCTAAGAGCCCTTATGGATCACTGGCTTGGTGGGCTATTACCCCGCCAACAACCTAATCCACCGCAGCCCCATCCTTGAGCTCGAATTTTAGAGATAAATCATTCCAGGGTATATCTCTTATCAGGTATTAGCCTCAGTTTCCCAGAGGGTATCCCTGACTCAAGGGCAGGTTAGCTACGTGTTACTGAACAGTTCGCTTTCACTTTAATTCCGAAGAAAAAAAGCAAAAAACTTGCATGCCTTAACGTAAATCAGAGAGCCGCAACCTCCAGCAGGATCAACTGGATTTAAACAATTCTCGTCGTATTTTTCATGAAATGAAAATTCATAGCATGAATACTCGACGCGATTGCGCAGTTTGAACATAAACTTCAAAATTTCTATTTGAAGTGCCAGGAATTTTCATAAGATAAATTACTGACGAGTACAAACCACTTCACACTCCTCCTGTTGAATTAGCTTGAGAATTACAATTAGATGACTGCTTTTACATACCTCATACCTTAATGTGTTCACCAAAATAAAATGTTAAGGCACTCATCTTAATTAATAATTTTGACAAGTTTAAGTATTTAAATGTTTCGTTATTTTCTCGAGGAAAATTATATAAAATATACTTTTTTATTATTAATAACTAAAGAGATAGAATAAATTGAGAAAAGAGTTGGTTGAGAGATTTACTACTTTAATAACAGCAGCTTTTGGTTTAGTTGCAGCTCTTGCATGGAATTCCGCGATTCAGGAGTTATTTAAAGAATTTTTTCCTGTTGGTGGTAAGTTGATAGCAATGTTTTCTTATGCAATTTTTGTAACAATTTTAGCAGTTTTTACAACTCTTTGGATAACAAAATTATCTAATAAAAAGAAATAATGTCTTTAAAAAAATACAAACAAAAAAGAAAATTAAAAGGAAAAAAATCTTCAGGAGAGCCTAAATCTACAAAAATTTCTACCTCTTCGAATACAGGTGACGCGAAAAAAATTTTTGTTATTCATAAACATTATGCAACACATTTGCATTATGATTTGCGTTTGCAGATAGGAAAAGTTTTGAAATCCTGGGCTCTACCAAAAACACCCCCAAAAACAAAAGGAACAAAACGACTGGCTTTGCAGGTTGAAGACCATCCTTTATCTTATAAAGATTTTGAAGGCACAATTCCAGAAGGAAATTACGGAGCTGGAAAAGTAAAAATCTGGGATAAAGGAAAATATGAAATGCTGGAGGCAAGTTCCCGCTCAATGAAATTTAAACTCCATGGAAAAAAACTCAACGGAGATTATGTTTTGGTGAAAACTTCTTACGGAAAAAAGCCAGAAAAATCTTGGTTATTTTTTAAAAGTTAAAAAATTAAAATAGATATAAAAATAATTATTTCTAAAAATAAAGCAGTAACTACAGCAGGAAAAATTAATTTCCAAAAACCTTTTTTATTTTTCACTGCATTTTGAGAAACCTGAGAACATATAACAACAAATCCCCCAAAAACCCCTGTAGCAATTGAATATATAAAATCTAGTAAATTCATTTAAACTTCAAACCCCACCTTTTTTTAAGAATTATTATAGTTAATTAATTGTTTCAAGACTATTCAACAGCTTCCCTATAAGCTCTTTCAATTTTTTCTGGCAGAGAATTCCACCATTCTTCCCAGCCTTTATCTCCAACTTTGATATCTTTCGCAACGCAAATTCTTGGTCTTCCTCCTAAACCAATATCAGAAGAAACGCATAAATTTTTTTCTTTTTTCAAATTCTCCACAACTTTTTTGGCAAATTCATCTTTTCCCTCAGGCATTCTAAAAATAACAAAAGCAACCCTCTCCTCACTTTTTCCCTCGTCAGTAGACCTTATTTCAACATCCAAAGAATTCAATTTTTCCAGCCACTCGTCTTTTAAATTTTTATCTACCTCAATTCCTTTCCAAATTTTCTTAGGAGAGTCTGTTCTTCCTCTTAATGATTCTTTAGGATAATGCCCGTAAACAGTTTTGTAAGCCATTGTAGGTGCATTAATTTTTTGCTTCATGATAAAATTAAGAAATCTCTATTAAAAAAACTTGCTAATTAAACACCAAACTTAGCTCCCCATTGAACTTTCTTTTTTGCTTCAGCTTCTGCTTCGTTTCCTTCACTTGTCCACCAGTCTAAATCAGGAAGATCTTTTTCTGTTTCAAGATTTTTAGCTTTGCAATATCCTCTTGCTAAAAGATAAAAAATAACACCAAGGCTTCTTGCACTTTTGTTGTTGCCAATTATTATTTGGTTCGTACCTTTTGAAAAATTATTTGTGTCACAAACCATCAAAACTTTTTTTCCAATTCTAAGAGTATCTTTTAATGCATTTTTGTCAACCCAGGGGTCTGTTATTATTGTTAATTCATTTTCAAAAAAATCAGGTAATGTTGTATTTGTTAAAATTCCTGCAGGATATTTTTTTGTGAAGACTCTTATACCTGTAACTTCAGAGAATTTTTCAGCAACTTTCCATCCTGCTTGTCTTTTGCAAACAAGAATTACATCTTCAGGATTAAATTTAGATAAATATTCTATAGCTTCTTTCAATTTCTCGTCAATTAAATCAGTGTTAAAAATGGCTAAACCATCAGCTCTTCTTCTATAAACAAAAGGTTTCATATCCGGAGTAACGACTCTTGTTCCAATATAAATTCCTGATTTAACATACTCTTCTAAGGGAATAAGCATATCTGCCCTTTTCTTTATCTTAATTTCTTTTTTCAATTCTTCAGTGCTTATGTCTCTTTCAGAAATTTTTTCTTTAAGCTTAGCTGCTTTTTCTAACAGCACTTTTTTCTTAGCTTCTATATCTTTCGCTTCTTTGTTCTCGTCAAGGGATTCTGCCTCAGCTTTTTTTGCAAGTTCTTTATCTATCTGCTCGCTATCGCTCGACTTATCAGATTTTTTAACTGAAAACTTTTTTATTTTAGTTTTAATATCTTTATCATTCTGAGCCTGCTCAGCATTTTTTTCTTTTTTAGAACTTTTTTTCTTGCCCTTTCCTTTAATTTTATCTTTAACTTTTTCTGCAAGTTCTTCTATTTCTTCAACGCCTTCCTCAACATTTCCTTTAACTTCGTCAATAACATCTACCATAAGAAATCACAGAGAATTTAGTTTAAAAAGTTTTACTTCGAGCTTTTTTCAATTTCTATAAATCTTTTTAATTTAACTTCTCTTTCTTTTCCTGTTATTCCGCATTTGAAAAAATCTGCCCGAAAGCCAAAAGCCAGATCTGCAAGTATTGTCTCTGAAGTTTCACCACTTCTATGAGAAAAAACTATTTTAATGTTATTTTTTTTGGCAAGCTCACAAACATTTTTTACTTCAATTAAAGAACCAATTTGATTTGGCTTAACAATAATAGCGTTTATAGATTTCATTTTTATTGCTTTTTCAAGTCTTTTTAAATTTGTAACAGTTAAATCGTCTCCTACAATAATCTTATCAGGAAATTTTTTAAGCAATTTTGCAAAACTTTCAAAATCTTCCTCATGAAAAGGATCTTCAATATAAATTAAATTAAAATTTTTTATTAAATTAGAAACATACAAAAAATGTTCATCTCCATATCTTTTAAGAGCAGGATTCAAATAACAATATTTTTTTCTTTTGTAAAAACTTGAAGCAGCAACATCAACGCCAAGAGGAATATTTACATCATTTAAAATTTCTAAAACACTTTTGTCATTTAGTTTTGTTTCCCAGGCATTTTCATCGTTTTTCTCCGAGATAAATTTTTCATCTTTTTCTTTCAATAAACTTTCTGTATTTTTTTTTGCTTTTTTATTAATTTCAAAAGATTCTTTAACTGAATTTGATTTTGGAATTAAGAGAAATTCTTGAAAATCTGGTTTTTTCTTTGAATGAGAATGTTTTCCCCCACCAATACAATTTCCAACTAACCTTGGAAATTTTTTCTTTTCTATTTTGGGATTTATTAATTCCCAAATTTCTTTTTTTTGTTCTTTTGCTATGGCTTTTAAAACAGCAGATTCAAATGCAAAAAAACTATTAGCTCCTACGTGCCTGTCAAGAATATCTTCTACTCTTCTTAAATCTTCAAACTTATCAAGATTTTCTTTGGAAAAATAATCTGAAAATTTCTTTAAAGTTCTGATATCTTCTTCAATATTTTTTTTATAAGGTTTTTTTTCATATTTTCCTGTTGATTTTCCTGTTGGAGAACTGGCAGAAAAATTTCCTACATTTGTTTTTATAGAAACAGAAATTGTTTTTTCTTTCCTGGAATCTAAAATTGCCTTAGCTGAAACCTCTTTGATTCTCATACGTGAAAAAAAGAAATCTGATTTATATAATTAATCATTCTTTATTTTAATAGCATCTATCTCTTGGGTAGTACTCACCAAATTTTATCTGCCTTATTCTGCAATCTAAACCATCTTCACATTATTGATTTTATTGTTCCTTTATTATCAACTCTGAGATAGTCAATGTTTTGTTCTTCATTGCATCTAACTTTTATTTCATAATATTTATCATCTAAGAACTTTTTATTATCAAAATTTCTTTCATATTATCTGTTATACTTTTTAAGAGTCATTGTCTTTGATAATATCTAATTATTCCTCACTTTCACCAGATTCTTCATCTTCTGGTTTTGCAAGTTCCATCATTTCTCCTTCTTTGGCAATTTCCTCTTCTTCAGCAACTTCTTTTTCTTCAATTTTACTGTCACTAACTTTTTTAGTTTTAGCTCTTTTTAATTCTCCGTCTTTTTTTCTTGGAAAAGGTTTTTTTACAGCAATAGGAAGTATTCCAGATTCTAATTCAATTTCTGCAATTTTTAATGCGTCATAGTTTATTCTTTCTAAATCTTCTTTTTCTATTTTAATCAAAAGTGGAGCATTCATAGCTATTTGCAATGCACGAGCTCCAAGAATTCTTGCTTTTTCATATTTGGTAAAATTTTGTTCTGCCATTATTTCAAAAACTTCTCAAGTTTTTTAAAAATTTCTCTTTCTGTTTTTTCAGTTAAATCTAATATTTTGTAAAATTCTTCTTTCTCCAGTTCTTTTAAATTTCCTTTTTGCATAGAAAAAATTGTTCCATTAGAACTTGCAATTGTTAATCTTGTTTCACTAATTTCCTCTTCTTCTCTTGTTGGGTCAACTATTAGACTATTTCCCACCTTGTGTATTGTTAATGAAATTGGAGTTTGTTTGGATAAAGGCAGTGATTTTTCAGTTTTTTCTTTATATAAAACTTCTTCTTTTTCTTCGTCGTATTTTGGTATTTTAGCATTTTTTAATGCAGCTATTGCTCCAATTCCTGCAGCATCAAATAAGTTTCCATCTTCATTTAATGTGTAAATATCAACAAACACTGTCCATACTTTTTCTCCTTCTTTAATGCATAATTTTTCTAATTCAATAAACTTGCTTTCTCTTATTCCTCTGTCAATAACTCTTCCTAATTCAATAGCAGGAAATTTTGGAGGACCGTTTTCAAATTTAGGAGAACTTAAAGGCAAAAGTTCTGCAGTTACCATTAAATTTCCTTTATTAGGAGAATCAGGATAAGGTTCCCCAACTTTCATTTTGACTCCAACAATAACTTCTGTTTTTCCAATTTTTACTCTTGCACTTCCTTCTGCATTTTCTGAAATTCCTGTTTCAACTGAAATATCTCTAAATTCATCTAATCCTCTGCCATCAAATCTTTTTCCTTCTAATAAATATTCTCTAATTCTTTCTTCTGTTATTTTTGAAGTTTCAATCATTTTTTATTTTCTCCATATAAATTTTTGTGAAATATAATTCCATATTCATCTTCCAATGGATTAAGATAAACATATTCCATTAAATGCGTTTTCATAGTTTTATATAATGTAGGATTTGATTCTCCCAAATCTTTAGGCTTACAATCAATTTCAAAAACTTCTTTATCTATTATTAATTTTTCACAACCATTTTCTGAAGAATTTGTTTTTTTTGCAACCATTTCAACTCTTATCATTCTTCTCCCCCTATTTCTTTTAATGCTTTTTTCTGAACTTCATAAATTTGTTTTGTTGCTTTTTCAGCTTTTTCCACAACTTCTTTTAATTGCTCTTTTGTGATTTTTCCATCAAGTTGCATATGGGTTATTTTTCCATCTGCTGTCATTGTCACAGGAATGTCTGTTGCTCCCTCTCCTTCTTCCCAATCTTCTTCATCTTTATTTACATCAACTACTATTTGTTTGTCAAGTTTACCAATAGAAACACTGCTTACAAGATTTTTCATAGGTATTCCTGCATGAGCTAAAGCCATCGCAGCTGCATTTATTCCAGCACATCTTGTTGAAGCATTTGCTTGCAAGATATTAATAAAAACATCTACAACCAGATTAGGATATTTTTCAATCATTAAAACTGGTTCTAAAGCCCATTCTGTAATTTTTGAAATTTCAGTACTTCTTCTTGAAGGTCCTGGACGTATTCTGTCTTCTACAGAAAAACTTAACATACTATAATTACATCTTAAAGTTCCTTTTTCTGGATCTTGTTTGTGCTGAGGATGCATATGTCTTGGCCCGTAAACAGCAGCTATTGCAACAGTTTTTCCAAAAGAAAACATAGCACTCCCATCTGCATTGGGAACAACTCCAACTTTTGCTTTTATTTCCCTAAGCTCATTTGGTTTTCTTTCATCTGGCCTTTTAAATTCTTTTGTCATTTTCTTTCTCCTTTTCAAACCATTTTGTTAATCCATCTGTTAAACCTTCTATGAAAGATTTTTCAGAAACAAATAATATAGCCTTTTTAGCAAGAACTTCATCTTCAATTTTATCTCCATTTATCCAAATTAATCCGTTTTGCCCTACTGTGATTTTGCATCCTGTGTTTTCTTTTATTAAGGATATCATACTTCCTTCTTTTCCAATAACTCTTGGAACTATGTTAGGATTTATTTTCATGATGATTCCTCTTTCCAGTTTCCCAAAACCTCTCCCTTTTATTCCCAAGTCAATTCCTCTTTTATTTATTCTTATAATTTTTCCAATAACCATATCTCCAATATCCATAACTTCTTCCAATCCGTCTTTATCTACATATCTTGGTACTTCTGTTAAAGACAAAAATGCATTTTTGGCTGCATCAATATTTATAACCCAGCCATTAAAAGTTACATTTTCAAC
Source organism: Candidatus Woesearchaeota archaeon (assembly GCA_964413095.1). Taxonomy (GTDB): domain Archaea; phylum Nanobdellota; class Nanobdellia; order Pacearchaeales; family GW2011-AR1; genus CAYPRJ01. The sequence goes on along the minus strand of CAYPRJ010000005.1, from coordinate 37,506 downwards.
TTCACCTATAATAATATTACCTCTTCTAGGTTGGTATGCTCCTGAAAGAGGAATTATTTTTACGAGTTTGTTTGATTCTTCTGCTAAACCATATTTTAATGCAAAAATTCCATTATCTCTTTTTTCAGTTCCTTCTCCTGGAAGATAATCGTTTCCTTCAACAATCATTTCTCCTGGAATAACTATTTTTCTATCTGTCATTCTTTTATCTCCTCTGTTATTGCACTACCGTGGGTTGCAGAATTTAATTTATCATAAAAATCCATAATTATTCCAACAGGGACATTCACAATAACTTCTAAATTTCCATTGTTAAGCCACTTTTCATTTTCTTTGTACTGATTGAGAACTCCATAAACTTTTCCTGTATAAATAGCAGGAATATTTATCTTAACTCTTTTTGTCTCAATTTTAATAGGAAGAATTTTGCTTATCTCTTCTACAATTTCATTAATCTGATTTTCTACAGGTATATTTTTAATATTTATTCTTGCTTCTTCTATAGCATTTCTTATTCTGTTTGATGTATGAGGATTTCCTGTTTTGGGGTCAATAGCATTTTTTGATAAAAACTCAACAACCTGATTCAATTTCATTTCTTGTTCTTCATCTCTGTATTTTTGACTCAGCAAAACCTCCCCTTCTTTTACAATTTCTTTAGCTATTTCATTAATATCATTTGTCCCAAAAGCTTCTTGCAAATCAGAATCAGGAGTAACAAGTCCTTTTTTTGCATCAGAGAAAATTTTATCTATTTCCAAGAAATCAACATTAGAGCTCTCTCCTTTTTTGAAAGTCAATGCTTTTTCCATATCAACAATCATTTCAAAATTTTTTCCAGATTTTTTTATTCTTGCTGTGGTTTGTGTCATTTTATAATTTTTTAATTTCTTCTCCTTCTAATCTTTGAATTTTTGCATCTTCTTTATTAATGTAAACTAATTCCATCTTATCCATATCAAATTTATTTCCTTGAACTTCTTTTAGGATATCTAGTGCAAGTTTTACTCCTTTTTTTATTGTTAAATCTTTTTTATATCTCTCCCTAAGTTTTTCTTTTATTGGCTCGTCATTTTCTCCTATTGAATTTGTATGATAAACAAAATAATTTCCTGTTACATCACTTGTAAAAAGTTCTGGTTTTTTTCCATTTATTCCAGCTAACAAAATTGAAACACCAAAAGGTCTCGCGCCCCCATATTGCGTGAATTGTTGTTTTATATTTGAAATATCTTTTATTATTGACTCTGGTTCTACAGGGGAATCATAAGTAATTCTATGTTGCTGAGCTAAAACTTGTGCTCTTTCTATAAGAACTCTTGCATCAGAAGTTATTCCTGCTACACTTGCAATAATATGAGAATCAATTTCATGAACTTTATTTGCTGATTCCTTCACAATTAATTTATCCTCTGTTCTTTTATCTGCAATTATAAAAACACCATCAGTGCAAACCATTCCTATACTAGAACTGCCTAAACGAACTGTTTTTTCAGCATACTCTACCTGAAGCAAATGTCCCTCTGGAGAGAACATAGTAGCAGTTCTGTCATAACCCATTGCTTGATGTTGCATATCCATTGGCATATCCAATTTAGTTTACCTCCAGCTTATTGAATCTAAATTGGGTGCTAAAAATCTCTGATTTTTTTGTTTCCATCTTATTTTGTAATCTTATCTATTTTCTTAAATTTACTATTCATCTTGAGAATTTGATAATATATCAAAATTTTTTCTTCTCGTTCCAAAACCAAAAGAAATTTTTATTTAAAAGTTTTTCTATTTCCCTTTTAGAGCTTTCAAAGTCCCAGAAACTTTTTTCACTGTTATTTTATCAGGCCATACACATAAAGAAGCTCTGACAGAATCAACAGCCTCTCTATTTATAGAAATAATTGCATCATTCTTATTTCTTTTAATCCAATTCAAACCAACCTTTGACATTCCTAACACACCAACAAAATCCAAAATTGCTTTTTCAATATCTTCAATATTTCCACTAATAACTAGATATCTTTTATTTTCTCTCATTGATGGCTTTAATGATTTCATAGAAATAATAAGAAATATCAAAATAAAAATGTTGTGATTATTCCCTATTAACCTTTATTGCATTCTAAAACATTTTTAAACCTGCATTTCTAATTAAATTTATAAAAGAGATGAAATTTTATGTTAATAAAATTTGAAATAAAATGAAGCTAGTAATACAATTAAATATTTTCTTCGCAACTTCCAGCGGAGGCAATTTAAGAAGTTGCTTTTCCGTGCCAAGAGGGAAGGTTATGCGAAGGAAACCGTAGGTGTCCTCGCATGGAAATATGCACTATTGGAGGATTTGAAGAAGTAGGAAAAAATATGACTGCTGTGAAAGTAGGAGAAGATGTTTTTATCTTCGATATCGGACTTTATATACCAGGAATAGTTGAACTTCAAGAAGAAAATCTTATTGAATATACAGATAGATTAAAAAAAGAAAAAAAACAAAATCAGGGACAATACTCAGAAAAGAAACTAAGAGAATTTGGAGCTCTTCCAGATGATAGAATTCTGGATAAATTGGGATGGAGAAAAAAAGTTCGTGCAATCTTCATTTCACACGCGCATTTAGACCATGTCGGTGGAGCCCCTTATTTATTAAAAAGATATCCAAAAGTTCCTGTTTATGCAACTCCTTTCACAATAAAAGTTTTAGAAGCCATTTTAGAAGACGATAAAATAAAAATAAATAATTCTCTGAGAGAAGTTAAGCCAAATTCTAAAATTTTCATTAAGGGAAAATCAGGAAAATATAAAGTTGATTTTGTTCATACAACTCATTCTACAATCCAGTGTACCTTTCCTGTTTTGCATACAAAAGAAGGAGCATTCTTTTATGGCTTGGATTTAAAATTTGATAATTATCCCACTTTAGAAAAACCACCTAATTACAAAAAATTAAAAGAACTTGGAAAAAAAGGAGTAAAAACACTTGTATTAGATGCTCTTTATTCTAAAACAGAAATAAAACCTGGTGGAGAAAGAATTGCACAACATATGCTTGAAGACGCAATTACTAAAATGAGAGGAAAAAATTCTGCATTTTTTGTCACAACTTTTTCTTCGCATATTGAAAGATTAATTAATATTGTTAAACTTGCAAAAAGAACTGGAAGAGAAATAGTTTTTATTGGAAGGAGTTTGAGCAAATATATAGAGGCAGCAGCAAAAGTTGGTTCCTGGCCATATAAAAAACAAATTAGATTAATAAAATATTCAAGGCAAAGAGAATCTTTTCTAAAAAAACTTGAAAAAAACAGGGGAAAATATTTTATTGTTTGTACAGGACATCAAGCAGAGGAAAATTCAATTATGGACAGAATAGTAAAAGGAAGTTTACCTTTCAAATTTAAAGATGGAGACCATGTTATTTTTGCTTCTTCAATTATTCCAACACCAGTGAATATAGCTTCAAGAGATAAACTTGATTCAAAATTAAGAAGAATTGGAGTTCATTTACAAACAAATGTTCATGTTCATGGACACGGAAGCAGAGAAGATATGAGGGATTTAATCAGACTCTTGAATCCAAAACATATTATTCCAGCACATGGAACTCTTCAACAAGAAACACCATTAATAGAACTCTCTTCAGAACTTGGTTATAAATTTGGTGAAACCTCACATCTTGTTTCTGATGGAAAAGTATTAAAGTTAAATAATTCTTAAAATAAAGTGGTAAACGAAGAAATTCTTGGAGGATTAAAATCAGCTTTAGAAAGAAGGCAGTCTCTAAGAAGAGCAATGATGACTTTTTATAATGCTGGTTATAAAAGAAATGAGATAGAAGAAGCTGCAAGGACTTTAAGACAAGGAGAAACAACATCACCTCAAGTTCAAGAGAAAAAGCCAGAAATTCCTGAAAAGAAAAAATCTTTGACACGTAAAACACAAGAAAAAAAACCTTCTAGAAGAATATCAACTTATGGAGAAGAGCCACAGAAACCAATCTCAAAACCCCCACAAAAGCAAAAAGAAGTAGAAAAACCCAAACAAAAACAAATACAGCAACCAAAACAAAAAGTTTCTGAGTATAAAGAAACAAAAAAACCAGCAGGAAACCTAATAATAATTTTATTAATTGTTTTTCTTTGTTTTTTGCTCGGAGCTTTGGCAACTATAATTTTCTTTAGACAAGAATTAATGTCTTTTTTTGGAAGAGTTTTTTAAAATGCCTGAAATTTATCAGTCAGCAGAAGATTCTTTTTTAATGTCCCGTGTTCTTCAACAAGAAATTCCTAAGTTTTTAACAAAAAAACCAGATTTAAAATTTCTTGAAATTGGAGCTGGTTCAGGAATCCATTTGCAAACAGCTTTTAATTTAGGAATAAAAAAACAAAATATTTTTTCCTGCGATATAAATCCAAAATCAGTGGAGCATTGCAAACTTCTAGGATTTAATTGTATTGCTTCTGATTTGTTCGAAAATATAAGAGAAAAATTTGATTTAATAATTTTTAATCCCCCTTATTTGCCAGAAAATAAATTTGATAAACAACCTGATACAAGTGGAGGAAAAAAAGGAAATGAAATAATAAATCGCTTTTTAAGTCAAGCAAAAAATTATTTGAATAAAGATGGTAGAATTTTTTTAATAACAAGTTCTCTCTCTGGGCAAGTCGATTTTGAAAAACATAATTACAAATTTAGAGAAATAGGTTGTGAAAAATTATTTTATGAAAACTTGTGTATATGGGAATTGAGCAAGATTAAATAATCATATAACTTATAAATATATGACTTAAAAGATATTGTTGATATTGATATGCCTAATCTTGGATTTACTGATGAAACAAAAGAAAAAATGATATTTACCTACAGAAGTTTATATGATATAAATCATGAAAAATATAGGAAACATGTTTTAAATAAACGAATTCCTTAATCATCTCTTAATATCTTTCCAGCCAATTTTCTTTTTCTTCAAATCAACAAGTTGTGGAAACTGGTCTTCAAATACAGGCTTTTTAACTTGATAAAAAATTCCTAATGGAATCTTTTCTGTGTGAGGAATATCATAGTCAAATTCCATAGCTCTTTTTATAGCTTGTTCAAAATTTGTTTTATTATGATTAACTTTGTCTAAAGAATACATTTTATCTTTATAAGATTGGTCAGGGTGAAAAATTAAACAAGGTTGTATAATCTCTATAAATGCAAATCCTTTGTGTTTTGAAGCTTCTTGCAAAACATATTCAATTTGTTTTGCATCTGCAAAAACCCGCGCTACAAAAGTCGCTCCAGCTGTTAACATTAATGCAATAGGATTTAAAGGAGGATTTTTAACTCCAAGAGGTGTTGTTTTATCCCTGAACTTTCTTTCTGTCGTCGGTGTTGGCTGGCCTACTGTGAGGGCAAAAATCTGGTTATTATGAACAAAATATTTTATATCAGAATTATACCTAGCTGCATGAACTAAATGACTAATTCCTTCAGCATAAGCATCTCCATCTCCAGCAAAACCAATAACATTTAAATTTGGATTTCCAACCTTTATTCCCAAGCATGTTGGCAAAACTCTTCCATGAAGTGTATTCAAACCATTTAAGTTTATATAATCAAAAATTTTTCCATGACAACCAATTCCAGTAACAATAGCAAAATCTCTTCTGCTTTTTTTAGATTTTGCAAGAAAATTCTTCACACCCCCGAGTATTTGAAAATTAAAACATCCAGGACACCATGTAGGTATCTTCCCTGTATTAAGCTCTTTTGAATTCATTACATCAACGGCGAGGATACCCAGACTTTTAAGTTTTGGGAGGAATCGCCGTCCTCAAAATTTAATTCTGTTAATAAAGTAAAATCATACTGGTTATAACCAACTACTTTAGTTCTTCTCAACCCTGGAGTGATTTCCATTAACATTTTATTATCGATACCTCGCGCTTTAGCGCGGGGTCATTCATTTTTTCAACTTTTTTTCAATTTGCTCTTTGAGCTGATCAGCTAAAAACGGTCTGCCGTCATATTTCAATATTTTATTTTTATCTTCAATATGAATAAAGTTCTTCCCTTCAACTAATTTTCCTAATTGTCCTGTGGAATTGTTTTCAATTAAAATTATATTTTTTTTCTCAAGCTCTTTTTTTATGTCAGGAAAAGGCTCAATATACAAAACCTGAATGAATGCAACATCTAAATCTTTTATAGCATCTAAAATAGCACCTTTAGTTGAACCCCAGCCCAAAATAATATTTTTTGAATTTTTATTTCCATGAATTTTATATCTGATAAATTTTTTTGATTCTTTTTTTATGTCTTCTGCTTTTTTTAATCTTGATTGAATATTTTTGTTTACAATTTCTGGATTTTCTATAGCTCCTCCAGTTTTGTCTTTTTCATAACTGTTATATCTAATTATTGTTGTAAGTTTTCTTGAAGAAACAATTTTTGGTTTTTTTGTTAAAGTATAAGAACTTTCTCCTAAATGTTTATCTGAAATGAGAATTGAAGGAATTGAAAAAACCTGACTAAAATAAAATGCTTGGCTGGCTAGCTCTTCTGCTTCTAAAGGGTCTCCTGGAGCTAAAACAACTCTTGAAAATTCTCCGTGTCCTGCGTGTCTTGCAATATTTAAATCTCCTTGAGCAGTGTAAGTTGCTACTCCTGTTGCTGGTCCTGGACGCTGAGCCAAATAAATTACTAAAGGAACTTCTGCCATACCTGTTAGAGAAATTGCCTCAGACATTAAATCAAAACCTCCTCCGCTTGTACCAACCATGACTTTTGCCCCTGTAATTGCACTTCCTATCCCAGCATTAATAACCCCAATTTCATTCTCTAATTCTAAAACCAAAATATTTTTTTCTATTTGTTTTTCAGCAAGCTCTCCTAAAATTGGAGTTGCAGGAGTCATAGGATAAGCATAATAAATATCCAAACCAGATTTTATAGAACCTTGCGCAATACCTTGCGAACCATTCATAAATACGCTTTTTCTTTTTTTTACTCTTGGAATCTCTATAGATTTTTCAGCATTTTCATAACCTTTTTTTGCTTCTTGCATATTTTCTTCAAATCTTTCCTCAAGCTCCCTGAATTCTTCTTCAAGAGAATTAAATTCTAAACCAAGAATTTTAAATAACATACCTGCATAATACATATTTTGTGTATGTCCTTTCAAAGTTATTGCATTTTTTTTCAAATCTTTTTTATGGATTTTTAATGTATTTTCATCTAAAGCAACAAGAATATCAATTTCTTTATCATTACTTCTTACAGGATTTTCAGAAAAAGTTAAAACATTAAAATTATGTCCTCCCCTGATTAAACTTTGATAATCTCTTGAATAAAAAATATAATATCCTTTTTTAACTAAAGCTTGACCAAGAATATGCGTCAAAATATTAGGTCCTTGCCCTGCTTTTCCCCCAAAAAGTATATTAACTCTCATATTTATACTAAATTATAATCAATTTTATATATCTTATACTTTTTTAGTTATAAACTTTTTCATAAAATGGTAAAATTCACACATATAGCTGATGTTCATCTTGGAGGATGGAAGCAACCAGAATTACGAGAATTAAATTTTTCTTCTTTTAGAAACACTGTTGATTTATGTATAAAAGAAAAACCCGATTTTATTTTAATTGCAGGAGATTTGTTTGATTCTGCTTATCCCCCAATAGAAATTCTTAAAGAAACTTTTGGAGAATTTAGAAAACTAAAAGAAGCAAAAATTCCTGTTTTTTTAATTCCAGGAAGTCATGACTATAGTGTATCAGGAAAAACTTTTTTAGATGTTTTAGAAAATGCAGGATTTTGTAAAAATGTTGCAAATTTTGAAACTGAAGAAAATAAGATAATTTTAAATCCAACACTTCATCAGGGGGTTGCAATTTATGGATATCCAGGAAAAAAATCAGGTTTGGAAGTAGAAGATTTAAGAAAAATAAAATTAAATGATTCTCCGGGAATGTTCAAAATTTTTATGCTTCACACAACAATTGATAAAGCTAAAGGTGAAATTCCTATTGACGCAATAGAAACAGAATCTCTTCCCAGCGCAGATTATTATGCTCTTGGTCACTTGCATATGGATTTTCAATATGAAAATTTTGTTTATCCAGGACCAATATTTCCAAATAATTTTCAAGAATTAGAAGATTTGCAGGGTGGAAGTTTTTATATTATTGACACCTCTCCAGAAAACCCAAAAAATTCTTTTAAAAAAATAGAACTAAAACCTAAAGAAATAGTTCCATTAAATATTGAAGTAAAAAATTCATCAGTTGCAACAGAAAAAATAATTTCTCAATTAAAAGAGAAAGATATTGAAAACAAAATTGTTCTATTGAGAATTTATGGGGAGTTGGAAAACGGAAAAAATTCTGATATAAAATTTTCACAAATAGAAGATTTTGCAAAGAATAAAGGGGCTTATTTTGTATTAAGGAATACACACAACTTAAAAACCAAAGAACCAGAATTAAACACTGATCTTGAGACAGAGGAGATGGAAAAAATAGAAGAAGAAGCAATTAATCTATATTCAGAAAAAAACCCCTCTGATTTTAACAAATTCATTCCACAACTCATCAGTAGTCTTGCAGTAGAAAAACAAGAAGGAGAAACAACAGATGTTTTTAATAATCGTGTCTTAGACGAAGCTAAAAAAGTTTTGGAGTTTAAATAAATTATAAAAATAAAAAATATTAATTCAGTATGTTAATTAAAAAAATCTTATTAAAAAATATTAGAAGTTATGAAGAGCAGGAAATAAATTTCAATGAAGGCTCAACTTTATTATCTGGAGATATTGGCTCAGGAAAAACTTCAATTCTTCTTGGAATAGAATTTGCTTTATTTGGGTTACAGCCAGGACAAAGAGGAAATTCGTTGCTTAGAAATGGAAAAAAACAAGGAGGAGTTGAAATAGGATTTGAAGTAGGAGAAAAAAATATAGTTATTGAAAGAAGTTTAAAACGAGGGAAAAATGTTTCACAGGATTATTGCGCTATAACAATTGATGGCACAAAGGAAGAAATGTCTGTAACAGAATTAAAAAACAAAGTTCTTGAACTTCTTAATTATCCTCAAGAATTTTCTAAAAAACAAAATATTCTCTATAAATTTACAGTTTATACTCCACAAGAAGAGATGAAACAGATTATTTTGCAAGACCCAGATTCAAGAATAAATACCTTAAGACATGTTTTTGGAATAGACAAATACAAAAAAATATTAGAAAATGTTTCTATACTTACTTTGAAAATAAGAGAAGAGAAAAGAATGAAAGAAGGTTTGACTGCAAATCTAGAGCAAAGCAAATCAGATTTAGTTTCAAAAGAAGATGAACTTGAAGCAAGGTATTATAATCTTTCTTCTATTGAAAAAGAGCTCTTTCAGAAAATTGAAAACAGAAAAAAAATTCAGGAAGAAAAAGAACAACTCTCTGAAAAAATAGAAGAAAAAAATAAATTGCAACAGGAAATAGAAAAGACAAAAATCATGATTTCAAATAAAAGAGATGCAGTTTATAATAACAATAAACTTCTTGGACAACTTAAAGAACAAATACAAAGTTTGCAAAATTTAAATTTTGATGAGTCAAAAATAGTTTCCTCAGAAAAAGATTTAGAAAATTTTAAAGAGCAAAAAGAAAAAATTAACGAGGAGAACATAAAAATAAATTCAGAAATTGCTTCCTTGAATTTAAAAAATGAAGATAATAAAAAATTAGAGCAAAAATTATCTAATTTAGAAATTTGTCCTACCTGCTTGCAGAATGTAGATGCTATTTACAGAGCAAATGTTCTTAATAGAATTCATTCAGATTTATCAGAGAATAATAAAACAATAAAAGAGAAAAATGAAAAAGCAGAAGTTTTAAAGGAAAAAATTAAAAAAATCGAGCAAGAAATTCAGAAAAAAGAAAAGGAGTTGCAGGAATTAAATATATTAAAAATTAAAATACAAAATCTTGAAGAAAAAAATAAAAGATTAAAAGAAATTGAAAATTCTAATTTAACTCTTGAAAAAGATATAAATTTTTTGAATCAGCATATGGAATCTTTGAAAAATTCTGTTTTTCAGTTAAATAAATATGATAATCTTTTTGAAGCAAAGAAAAAAGAGCTTGATGAGGCTTTAAAACAAGAAAGATCTGCAGATATAAAAGTTGCAGAATTAAAAAAAGAAATAGAATTTTTCTTAAAACAAATAGAAGATTTGAAAACCAAGATAGCAGAAACAGAGAAGATAAAAAAACAGCTTGATTATCTTGTTGCATTGGAGAATTGGCTTTCAAAAAAGTTCATTTCACTTATTTCTTTCATTGAAAAAAACGTCATGATTCGACTTAGAAATGAATTTTCTAATCTTTTTTCTGAATGGTTTTCTATGCTTGTTTCAGATTCTTTTGTTATTAGTCTTGATGATAATTTTACACCTATAGTTGAACAGCAGGATTATGAAATAGATTACAGCTATCTTTCAGGAGGAGAAAAAACAGCAATTGCACTTGCATATCGTCTTGCTTTGAACCAGGTTATAAATTCTTTTTTGAGTAAAATAAAAACAAAAGATTTGGTTATTCTCGATGAACCAACAGATGGATTCAGCGACACACAATTAGACAAAATGAGAGATGTTCTTCAACAGTTGAATGTTAAGCAACTAATAATTGTAAGTCATGAGCAAAAAATAGAAGGTTTTGTAGAAAATGTAATAAAATTCAGAAAAGAAAAAGGAATAAGTCAAAAAGTACAAGTTAAATAATATCCAAAAAACTTATAAACCCTTGTTGCTCTGAATAATTTATAGATTCTAAGAATTTTTATGATATTAAAATGGATGCAGAATTAAAAAATTCAATTCTTAAGACAGGAACTACAATTTTAGGAATAGTTTGCAAAGACGGAGTTGTAATGGCTGCTGATAGGCAGATTACAGCGGGAAATTTAGTAGTAGGAAAAAAATTTAAGAAAGTTATGCAGATTAATGATTATCTTATTGGTTCTTGGACTGGGGGTGTGGCAGATGCTCAAAGACTTGGAAAACTAATTGCAGCAGAATTAAAATTAAAAGAGCTTCGTTCCAGATCACGTCCAACAATAAAACAAGCAGCAAGTCTTACAGGAGCGATAACCTATTCTCAAATAAGACAAATGTCTATGATTCCAAGTATAGTAGGAATGTTAGTTGCAGGATTTAATGAAGATGGCTCAACAGAATTATACACAGTAGAACCTGCAGGCAGTGTTATCAAAGTAGAGGATTATGACGCAAACTTTGGCTCTGGAATGCCTTATGTTCTTGGACTTTTGGAGAGGCAATATAAAAAAGACATAACAATTGAGGAAGGAGTTGAACTTGCTAAAGAAGCCCTTAAATCTTCAACACAAAGGGATACAGGAAGCGGTTATGGAATTGATGTTTTTACAATAACAAAAGAGGGAATAAAAAAAGTTGTTGAGCAGGAAATACTTCCTGATTACAAGGATGACAAAAAAGAGTAATTTTTCAATTAAAAACTTAAAAATTTAATTTAAATACAAATGGAAATTCTAAAAAATATAAAAGACCAGCTTGGAGAGAAAATTATTGAAGCGAATTTTGAAGGAGCAAACATAGTTCTCTACACAGATAATGAGTCTTTTTTTAAGGATGGAGAAGGAAAAATAAAAGAGATAGTTGAGCAAATCAAAAAAAGAGTTGAACTTAGAGCTGATCCAAGAATACTTGTTGATGAAAAAAGAACAGAAAAGGAAATTAAAGAAATAGTTCCTAAAGAAGCTGAAATAGCAAATATAATTTTTGATTCTGCAAGAAGTATTGTTGTAATTGAGGCAAAAAAACCAGGGATGGTTATTGGAAAACAAGGAAGTATTTTAGAAGAAATTAAGAGAACAACTCTTTGGAGCCCGCAAGTGCAAAGAAGTCCGGCTATAAAAAGCAAGATAACTGAGAATATTAGAGAAGTTCTTTATGCAAGTAGCAATTACAGAAGAAAATTTCTAAATTCAATTGGAAAAAAGCTATATGAAGAATGGAATCCTGAAAAAGTAGAGGAATGGGTGAGATTGACTTTTTTGGGTGGAGCAAGGCAAGTAGGAAGAAGTTCTATTTTATTGCAAACACAAAAATCAAAAATTCTTTTAGATTGCGGAGTAGATGTTGCTTCTCAGGGAAAGGAAAAATTTCCTTTTTTTGATGTTCCTGAATTCAATATAACTAATTTAGATGCAGTAATTATTTCACACGCACATTTAGACCATGCTGGTTTATTGCCTTATTTATATAAAATGGGTTATAAGGGACCTGTTTACATGACTCCTCCAACAAGAGATATTTCTGCTTTGCTTGCATTAGATTTTATAGGTGTTGCTTACAAACAAGCATCAAAACCACTTTTTGATTCAAAAGATATCAAGGAAATGGTAAAACATAGTATTTGTTTAAATTACAATGAAGTTACTGATGTTACTCCTGATATTAGACTTACTTTTTATAATTCAGGGCATGTTTTAGGTGGAGCTTTAGTTCATCTCAATATTGGGAATGGGTTGCACAATTTGCTTTATGCAGGAGATTTCAAATATGGAAAATCACGGCTTCTTGATCCAGCAATAGCTTCTTTTCCAAGAGTTGAAACAGTTATAACAGAATCTACCTATGGTTCAAAACAAGATGTGTTTCCTCCAAAAAGGGAAGCAGAAGAAAAATTCCTGAATTTAGTTAAAGAAACTGTTGAAAAAGGAGGAAAAGTTTTAATTCCAGAATTAGGTTTAGGAAGAGCGCAGGAAACAATGTTAATTTTAGAAGATGCAATGAAATCAGGAAGGTTAGAGAAAATTCCTATTTACATAGATGGAATGATTTGGGATATTAATGCAATTCATACAGCTTATCCTGATTTTTTGAGTAATAAAGTAAGAGCAGAAATTTTTCAGGATAAAAATCCATTTGTTTCAGATATTTTTTCTCGTGTTGGAAGCCAGCAAGAAAGAAAAAAAGTTATTGAAGGAGGACCTTGTGTAGTCCTTGCAACTTCAGGAATGCTTGTTGGAGGAGCATCAGTTGAATACTTCAGAGAGTTTGCTAGCAATAAAAATAATTCACTAATTTTTGTATGTTATCAGGGAGTTGGGAGTTTAGGAAGACAAATACAAGAAGGAGCTAAAAGAGTAACAATGGTTGTCGACGGAAGAGAAGAATTAATAGATATAAATTTAAATGTCAACACAATCCATGGATTTTCTGCACATGCAGGTAGAAACGAGCTTCTTTCCTTTTTCAACAATATGCGTCCTAAACCAAAAAGAATTGTAATAAATCATGGAGAAATTTCAAAGTCTCTTGACCTAGCTTCCTCTCTTTACAAAATTAACAGAGTAGAAACAAATGTTCCAAGAATTTTAGAAACTTTGAGGTTAAGGTAATTTGAAAGCGAGAAATATTATCAAATAACAACGACTTTTAAATTGCTGAATTAAGGTAATATTTATAAAACATAATTTCTTAGAAAAGTTATGAAAAAGAGGATAGTGTTTAGTTTATTATTTCTTATTTTAATAGTTAATATTTTATCTGTAAGTGCAGGGATTAGACATCCTGGAGGTGATTTTAAGATACGAGTAGAAAGTTCAGATGAAACTCTTGATACAATGACTACAGAGGAGTTTATGGGAACATCTTCTTATTCAGATATTTCAAAAGATAATCCAGGTCATAGTGCAAGTGAAATTTGGGTAACTGTTGGAAGCAAGGAAAATACATTACTCGCAGCATTGAATTCTGGAAAGAATGGGCTTTGTCCAGGGAAATCTAGTGTTACTAATTCAGATAATCCTCTTGGTGTTTATCATTTAGCAAGTGAGATTGAATTAAGTTCAGGAAAGATATTACAACAGGCAATTGATGGGGAGGAATTTTGTGCTCCTGAATATTCTTATTCTTGGAAAACAGGAAGTTGGAGTTCTTGCTCTGTAGATTGTGGGGGAGGAACGCAAACAAGAGATGTTTGGTGTGAAAGAAGTGATGGGACAAGAGTGTCAGATAGTTATTGTTCTGGAACAAAGCCAGCAACAAGTCGAAGTTGTAATACTCAATCTTGTCCTGAACCTGAGCCAGAAACTTGCTCTGGAGTTGTTTGTAAACCAGATGAAACTTGCCAAGAATTTTTAGTTTGGCATAGAGTCGAAAATCTTGGGTGCACTATGATTTTTAGATCTTGCGATAATCCCGCATATTGGGAAGGAGCGAGTTGTTCTAAGGAAGGAGAAACCACAACCTGTGGAGAAGAGCCTACTTGTAGTCTATTTACTAGTACAACTTATAAGCTCCGTTGCGAAGTTGAATTGTTTTGCGCGTGAGACTTATAAACTTCGTTGCCAATAATAAATTCTTGTTAAATTAAAAATTTAAAAACTCTTTTTACATAATGTTAATAAATGGTGAAATTAAATTCTGTGTGGTATCCTTCAGAGGCAATTAAAAGATGCCACTTTTCCGCGTCAAGAGGGAAGGTGTGTGAGAGGAAACCGCAGGTGTCCTTCAAATGAAACACAATCCAAAAATAACAACGATTCTTTTAGCAATGTTTCTTGCTACGCAGATTATAGGATTATTTGTTATCAATCATTATTCTATAGAAAATAATCCCCTTCCTTATGGTTTAGAAACTCCAGAAGTTCAAGAGCAATCTGAATACAACAGTTTATTTTACACAATAATTTTTGCTTTTGTAATTGCAGTCCTTGTTTTATTTTTACTGACAAAGTTCAAATTAAAACCAATTTTTAGAATTTGGTTTTTTATAGTTGTTACAATAGCATTAGGAGTTTCTCTTTCTATTTTTACAAAAAATTTTGGAATTGAAAAATATTTTTTTGGTGGTGTTCCAATTATAGCAACTGGTGCAGCTCTTACATTATCTTTCATGAAAATTTACAAAAGAGAATTTTTTATTCATAATATAACTGAGCCTTTAATCTATCCAGGAATTGCAGCAATTTTTGTTCCTCTCTTAAATATTTATACAATAATTATTCTTTTAATAATCATATCACTTTATGATATGTGGGCTGTTTGGCGTTCAGGAATTATGCAAAAAATGGCAAAATATCAAATAAATGAATTAAAGATTTTTTCTGGATTTTTTGTTCCATACATTTCAAAAAAAATGAGAAAAAAATTAAAAAAAATGAAAAAAAAATCTCGTGAAAAAAAGATAAAAAACAAAAAAATAAAAATTAACATGGCAATTCTTGGAGGAGGAGATGTTATTTTTCCTCTCATAACAGCAGGAGTTATCTTAAAAACAGGAATTGTAAATTTACCTTGGGGATTAAAATCATTTATAGGAGGTTTATTTCCAGCTTTATTTGTAATAGCAGGAGCACTTCTTGGTTTAAGTTATTTATTTTTCTTCTCAAAAGAAAAGAAATTCTACCCAGCAATGCCATTTATAACAGCAGGAATTTTCTTAGGAATTATTTTAAGTTATTTAATTCTTTCTTAATTATTAGTATTTCTGTAAGTAAATATTTGGTTTCTTCATTAATAAACTCCACCCACATATTTATATAAAAAAGCAATAAAAACAAAGGGTTTACTGGTTAAAAGTTATAATTAATTGTGAGTCTGTTAAAGCAGATAATGTTGATTTATCTGTGTAGAATTAGTTCTATTTTTTGTTCTCACTGCATAAAAGTAACATACCATAAGGTTTATAAAACAAGCTCTACTTGAAAATTCATAATGATAATAACAAACAAGAATAATATTGAAAATGAATTAGGAAAATATAATTTAATCAAAGATTATTATAAAAAAAACCCATATAGAATAGAATCTAATTTAGATTATTTAATTTCTATTACAGATAGATTAGTAGAAATCTCTTTTTCTGACCAAGAAATATCTGAAAAATTACAAAAAGAAAGTGATAACTTGTTAAAATTTTTTGCCGAAAAATCAAATTATATTTAAAATGTTAGTAAATCAGGATTTAATTAAAAAAATCAAAGATTACTTTGAATTAAATGTTTATGAAACAAAAGTCTGGCTAGCTTTGCTTGGAAAAGGAAATGCTTCTGCTGGAGAAGTTGCAGAAATTTCAGGAGTTCCAAGAAGCAGGACTTATGATGTTTTGGAAACTTTAGAAAAAAAAGGTTTTGTAATTGTAAGAATAGGAAAACCAGTAAAATATCTTGGAATAAAACCAAACATAATTCTTGAAAGATTAAAAAATAATGTGAGAAAAAAAGCAGAAGAAAAAATGAAATACTTCCATAAGATAAAAGAAACAGAAGAATTCAATGCTTTGGAAGAATTATATAAAGAAGGGACAAATCCTGTTAAAAGAAAAGATTTGTCTGTTGCATTAAAAGGAAAACAGAATATATCTAATTATCTAAGGGAAACAATCCAAAACGCAAAAAAAGAAGTTATAATCTGTGCAAATGCAAAAGAGATAGCATCAAAAATAAAATTATTTCGTCAGACATTTAATTTTTTAAAAAAAGCAAATATAAAATTAAAGATAGCTTTATCTGGGAATAAGGATTTAATTAAAAAAATAGAAAAAGATTTTAAAATAAAAATTAAAAAAATAAATATAAATGCTAAATTTTTTATTATAGATAGAAAGGAACTTTTATTTTATTTGTCAGAAAAAGAAGAGGAAAGAGATTCAGCAATTTGGCTTAACTCAGAATTTTTTGCAAGTGCATTTGCATCTCTTTTTGATAAAGCAATTTGCGGAAGCAAATCTAATTAATCTTTAAATCAGTAATAGCCATTTCTTTAATCTTTTTTTGGTTTTTCTTTTTCCATTTTTCTAAAAAACTTCTAATATTAAAATCAATTTTTTCTTTTGCATAAATCTTCCCTTTTTTTTCAAAAGTTTTTTTATGTTTTTTCTTAAATTTTTGGATATTTTTTTTGTCTTTTATAGAAGGCCCATTAAACAAAATTTCTTTTTTTCTTTTTACTGCAAAAAAAATCTCAGCTATTTTACCTCCACCATATTCAAATCCTTGTTTTTTTATCTCAAAAAAATCTTTTATTTCTTCTGAAAGATGCCTGTAAAATTTCAAAAGTTTGCTGCCAGCAATATCCCCCTTTTGTTTATCTGTTTTAATTTTTAAAAAAACGAATTCATATTTTTTCTTAACAGCGTCTTTTTTTATTTTTTCTAAGTCTGGTTTTTGAATTTCAAAAAAACTCTTATTTGGATTTTTCAAAAAACTTTTGCAGACTTTTTTGAATTTCTCAAAAGTTTCTTTAGTAAGTGCAGCCAAAACATTTCTTTGTTTGTAAGTTGGATCAATCAAAATAATGGGAGACTGAAGTTTTGAACTATTTAAATCCATAAGAACATCTTTTTTATTTTTGTAAAATTTTTCAACATCAATTATAATCTTGTCTTTACTATTTTTAGAAATTTCTCTAATAAACTTCATAAAACTTCCATAATAATAAATTAATAATTCAAGAGCATATCCTGAAAAACCTCCAATATAAGATTCTGCCCCATAACATTTATTCAAATAACAAAATATCTTAGCAAGTTTTATATCATCTGATAATTTTTTTGTCTTTAACTTATTTTTTATATATCTAACATGAAAAAAAGACAAGTCTGTTATGTTCATAGCTTCTTCTGGTTTTTTAATTTTTATTACAGGAATTACTTCAAAGTACACATTTTTAGAAATTTTTATTCTAAAATAATCTCTTGAACCATGAATTTTTTCAGCTTTAAAATCTTTTAATATTTTCTGTGTTAATTCAGAAATGTTTCCTTTTGTATTTTTATCAAATCTCAAAAATATATCAATATCATAAGGTGATAGTACTTTGCCAGAACCTCGAGAGACAGAAAATTTTTGATTTTGTGTATTATGAAGACCTTTTTTTATCATAGTTTTTTTTGCATAACTTCCTCCGACAAAAACCTGAGCATCTAATTTCATAGATTTAAGCTTTCTCTCCGAATAATCAACAAATTTTTTCAAAGAAGTTTCTATAATTTCTAAATCTTTTTTATCTGGTTTTACTTTTTTTAAAACCTCTTTTAAAATTGAATTAAATTTTTTTACCATACTATATTATTCAAAATAGAGTTTATATTTTTAATTGATGATTGAAGTATTTATATAACTAGAAAATACAGACTCACTTGCACAGCTCGCTCGCATATTGACATAAGTTGTTAATGTACAAACTGACTGCATTTTGTGAATTAATATTTATCTTATCAATGAGTGAGCAGAGCGAACTAATTTTTAACTTGCTTGCGGAAATACTATAATTCTAAGCATAAATCTGAAATGTTTTAATACGCTTTAAACCAAAAAGCCAAAATCAAACTTTTTTCTCATTAGGATTCTGTATTTCTTTTAAGTCTTTTACATCTTTTTTAAGAGTTGAAGCCAAATCAATTATATATTTTCCTTCTTCCATTTTATAAATCAAAGGTCTGTCTTTTCTAAAAAGATTAACCAAATCAATCTCAAATTTTCCTTCTCCTGTAGCTCGAACTGATTCAATATCTAAAATAACAGGCACATCTTCTTTTGTTATGCCAGCCATATCCCTTATATCTTTCTCAATTTTCTTTTTGTCTTTGTCAGGGATTTTAATTGGATTTTTCTTTATTTGTTCTATTTGCTCATCTTTAATATAAAAGAAAAAATGACTCCCACAATTTTTACAACCTTCTAAAAGTTCTCTGCTTCCTATAGGAATAATTCTCTTACAATGAACGCATTGATGTGGCATTTTTGACTTTACTATTTTTATTAATCCAAAGCCAAGAATGGCATTGGCACAATAGAGCAAAATTTTCTTAGTATTTAATATTTTCTGAAACTTTCTGAGTACAAGGACAACTTTCCTGTTGTACCAAAAAACCTCGCACCTTCTGCTTTTCCTAAATCTATAAGCCAATCATAATATGTTGAGTTAATAGAAAAATTTATATTTTCCACATTTCCAAAATAAACATCTTCAGGAGAACATTTAACTTCAACAAGTTCTCTTTGCTTAGGAGTATATCTTAGACTATATGGGATTTTTCTCGATGTTCTTTCAAAAATATCCTTAAATTCTAAAACCCCCTGTATTCCTCCTTTACCAATGTTTCTTATTTCTTCAATATTTAATTCAGAAATTTCTGTTTCAAGCCCCACAGAATTTGCTCTCATTAAATTAAAAAACAATCCTTATTTTTAATAATTATTGCAATCAATCATCTATTTAAAAATAACTCAATCTTCTTTGGATTTCTCTTGATTTCTTTAACTATTGTAGCAGGTCCAATAATTGTCACAGCTCCCAAATCTACTCCAGAAATTAAATTAGCTATCCCTCTTCTTACTTTTCCAAACCCTTTGTCTCCATTTCCAGAAATTACTGCAAGTTCTATTCCTTTAAAATTTTTCACATGATCAACCATTGCCATAGTATCTCCAATTAATCTTGTTTCTTCATCTGTATTCAATTTTCCTTGCAGAATTAATATATTATTTCCTAAGACAATTTTAAGAATTTTTTTTATTCTCTCATCGCCATCTAGATTTTTTATCTCTGAGTAAGGAAGAAACTGGATAGAAAACCCTTTTAATTTTCCTAATTTTTTACCCCTCTTTTTGTTTGACATTTTATCTGTTTTCTATTGATAAATTTACTAATCCTTGAGTTATAAATAAAATTGAGAGAATAATTGCCAATCCAAATGCTAATTCTATGTTGATAAATCTTTGATTGATTTGGAAGTTCTGTCCAGAATAATAATTAATGGTATTGCCTGCTCCAAGATATTTTGTTTCATTTGAAAATGTTTGTCCTTGAATAGTTTTTAAATTATCTTCAAACATTTCAATATTTTCATCCACAGCATTTTTATACAAATTATGATTTATAATCAATCCAGCAAGCCCACCAATTAACAAAATAATTCCAATTAATAACTGGATTTTTCCTATTATTTGTTTTCTTTTTGAACCCCTCTTTTTCTTCGCCATTTTTATTATAAAGTTTTTTCTCTTTTTAACTTTTTCTTAAACCTTTTTTGAAATCCTGAAAATTGATTCATAAAATTCCTCTAAATTTTTTCCATATTTTGCACTTATTCCAACGACATCATATTCTGGAAAAGCAGCTTCAATTTTTTTTACATCTGCTTTTTTCAAATCAATTTTGTTTGCTAAAATTAAAACAGGAATTTTTCTCGCAACTAAATTACCTATAATTGTTATATTTACTTGGTTGTATGGATTTTCAATTGCATCTAAAACAACTACAACAATATCCACATCATCAAGCCATTTTATACTTTCAATAACTCCCTGTGTTGCTTCTTTTGCTCTTGATTTTGCATCTTTCTTTTTCATTTTATATTTTAAGAAATCTTCATAATCTATTTTAGTAGCAATACCAGGAGTGTCTATCATTTTGAAGACCATTTTTTTTCCTTTGTATTCTATTTCAACCTTCTCTTTAAACTGAACAGTTCTTGTTTCATGAGGAATTTTGCTTACATCTCCCATTTCCTTTCCTGTGAAGTCTTTGCAAATTCTGTTTGCCAAACTTGTTTTTCCTGCATTTGGCGGTCCGTAAAAACCCAGCTTTATATCTTTTTTATTCCTAAATATATTTGTAAAAATTCTCTTGAAAAAATTTTTAAAAATTCTTATAGCCATATCATAATTTTGTTATTTCACTTTATAAATATTTCAGTGATAAATCTTATAATTTTCTTCTCTGGAACTTATTTTTATTTTTACTCTCCTCTTTAAAACTCTTCTTTTTTATTCTATCAAAAATTTTCTTTACAGGTATTTCAAACATTCCTGTTCTTTTACCAGAATATTTTCTAAGAATATATCTTATTTGTTCACTTTTCCAACCTGCTTTTTTCAAATTTTTAGAAATTTCATCATCCTGCATTTCTTTCTTTTTTGAATTCTGCATATAGGAAACAATATTGTACAAATCATTTTTATTCTTGAATAAATAATCCTCATATTTCCTTTTATACCATTCTTGCAAAATAATGTAGACAACAAAAGCAACAATCATAAGCAAAAAAATTATCAGCACAAAAATAATCAAACCAGAGTTTTCTTGTCCATCAATACCTTCCCCATCAACAGAAAGTTTATTTAAGGAAGGAGAAATAAAAGCAGGCAAATCAGAAAAGCTAACATCTTCTGTTGTAGAAAATTCAATTGTTTCTGCTTCTCCAGATAATTCTATATAATAAAAATTTTCTGTCTCAGAAAAATCTTTATCAAGATTTATATTTTCCAATTTGTCAATAATAAAATAAGAATTTCCTCTTTCTGAATTTTCATCTATTTGAATTTTAAATATATTCAAAATGCTTTCTGTAGTATCTTCATATATAGCATCAAATTTATCATAATCAACTTTAATATTTATATTTTCTATTTCCCATACTAAAATTGCTTCAATATACTTATTTTTGTTTTTTTCATCATAATCTTTTTCTGTAATTTCTTTAACAGCATCAGGATTTACAATCTCTTCACTAGGATAAAAAGGAATTCCTTCAGCACTCTCACTTTTTGTTACAGATTCAGGAACTTTTAATGTTACCAGGTCTCTCATTATTTTAACATAGTCTTCATCAGTGCTGGCAGAACTATTTTTTTGTTGCAAACTTATTAAACTATTCTCAATTTCTGTCAGATCTAATATAGAGCTTAAAGAATTTTTTTGAAAAGAAGGAAGAGATTCTATTTGTTCTTTTACATTATTAAAATTTTTTAATTTTTTATTTAAAATATTATTTACAGCATCTTTTGGATTTGTTGCTTCAATGCTAAAACTTTTAGATGAACTAAAACCTTGAGAATCTGTTATTGTAATTTTCAAATCAAATGTTTCAACATTATCATAAGTATAAGTTATTTTGTTCTCAGCTGTTGTCTCAAGAGTTTCATTTCCAAATTTCCATTCATAATTAACTATATTGCTTGAATTATAAGTTTCCACACCAACAGTAAATTCTGTTGGATATCCTGCTATTATAATCTTAGGATTCAGGGAAGTTATTTGGGAAATTTTTTCAGTTGAAATTTTTTCAGAAAAAATTTCTGAATCTTCTAATGTCAAAATGAACTCTTTTTTTTCAAAATCATCTGGAACAGAAAAATTAGCTTTGTCTAAATATAATTGCTGAAAGTCTGCATTAACTTTTCCAGAAGTAGCAGTTAGATCCCAAAAAGAAGTCTTTGTTAAAGGTCCTGAAGTTGTAGTATATTCTAATTGCAAATTTTCTAAGTTTATTTTTTGGTTATTTATATTAGAAACAAATTTCATAGGAACTGCACATCCTTGAGAACAATCTATATTTCCATTTCCATATTTCTCAACTAAATACTCTTGAATAAGTATATTCAAATTATTTCCATTTTGAAGTTTATTATCTATGCTTAATGTTCCAAAACTATCAAATTCTCGTTTTTGTACAAAAATATTATAAGCTGCTGTTGCAGGAGGATAATCATAAAAACCACAAGGATTTTCTCCTGCATAACCTTCTACAAAATACCCACTATCTCCGTTTCCAGGAGAAGAAACACAAATATAATAATTATCTTCGTCTATTGATTTGTTTATATCACATGAAACTGTTTCTCCAGTTGTAGAAGAAATTTCACCAAGAGTGCATTCTCCTATTGAATCCCAGGAAGTATCATAAACATTCATTTTTGCTTCTCTGCTTCCTGTTCCTTTTATCCACGCTCCTACTCTGAACCCAGCAGCTTCAGGTAATGAAATTTCCTGACAATATCTATGATCATCTTTAATTTCAAATTCATCAGTTTGCTTTGTAGGGTTGAAACATTGATAATAAGGATTTCCACAAGTTTCTGTTGAAGATTTATTATTTATAAAATCTATAATATTATCATTAAGAACATCTATCTTTAATTGATTGTTGCATGAGCTTGAAGCATTGCTTGTTATATCAAAAGAAACATCATCAACACTGGTTACCTCTCCTGTTAATTTAAATCCAACAATTTCTTCTTCTTCGTTATTTAAAATAAATTGTTTTGATTCTTCGCTGTTATTAGTTTCATAGACTAACCCACAATTTGGAGTACAGCCATAATTTGCATCATTCAATACAAGCAAATCAATCAAACTTATAGAACCTCCGAAATTTCCTTCAAACAAAGAATTAATTGGTTCTTCTGTTAAACTTATATTTATCCATCCTCTTATAGTATCATTTAAAGCATATTGATTATCTATTGAATGAGATAAATTTCCTATTTCAAAACTTGCAGAAATAAAAGGCATCAAAACTAAATTAAATACAATTATGAATAAAATAATTTCCCTCTTTTTCATATTAGATAATGGGTTTTTGTTTTTATAAAGTTTGTTTTTATATTTTTCCTAAGCATATTCCTTATCTCATTAAGAATACATATCTTATGATACTTAATTCTTGACTAATATTAATTATTTAAATTCTTATTTCTTCTTTCTTTTTTTATGAGACTTAGATTTGTTAAGTTTTTGGGAGAGGAAATGAATAAAGGAGGATAATTAAATTTAACTAATAAAGCGACATCACAGAATCGTCTCTTCCACCTGCTCCCTGCTTATCATAACAATATCCTATCACTGTTACTTTTCCAATCCCCACATATGTTCTTGTTACTTCAATTGGGTCTTGTTCTATAATTTCTTCTATTTTGCCTGATGGCGTTTTCATTAAGCCTGTTGAATCAATATATAATTTATATTTTACGATATCTTCTTTACCGTCTTTATCCTCTCCATCAACTTTTATTATCGCTTCTAATGCATAACCTTCTGTAGGAGGATATGGTAGCTCTTTAGTTTTAATAGAAAGAATCGCTTTTGGAGAATGATTTTTCGGGGTGGGGGCATCATAAGAGTTAGAAACATCACAGCCTGAAAAAGCTATACTAGATGCAATGCCTCCTATCAATACAGCCCTCTTTAATCCTTTTTTTAATTTACCAAAGTAATTATCCTTCATGGTTATAAGGACATTTTAAAATTTATAAGTTTTATTATATTCAGGTAGTTATATCAAATCTTGTATTAAAATTTTCACTTCTTAGAACTCTTTTTCTTTTTTGATTTTTTCTTGGAACTTTTCTTATTTTTTTTCTTTTTAGAATTTTTTCTTTTTGAATTTATTATTAGATAAACTAAAACAATAACTCCTATTGCAGCTATTAAAGTATAAATACTAAAAAATGGAAGTTCTATTTGTGCAGGACAAGGAACTGTTTTGCTTCCGTCTTTGCACCAGCTTGGCTTATTTGCTTCTTCTCCACTCCAACTTGCAGTCCAAGAATATGATAAAATTCCATCTGAGCAGTCATCATCAACACCTGTTGCTTGGAAAGTGCATTTTCCTAATGTTAATAAGTCTCCTCCATCACCAATACATTGAGAAGTATCAAACTGGCATTCATTTTCAGTTTCTGGCGAATTACATGTTAAATTTCCTCCAGTGAATTCATCAAAACTTGAACAATCTGTTATTGTTGAAGGCCAACCTCCTCCAGTGGAATTGCCGTCACACTGTTCTCCTGTATTTTGAACATCATTACCGCACACACCTTCTTCTAATCCAGTACATTGTGAAACATTAAACTGACAATTATTATTACAAGATAATTCTCCTCCAGTATATCCTAAATCAGAACAATTTGTTATATCTCCCCAACTATCACTATCACATTGTTCTGTATTTTCTATAATTCCATTACCACAAAAAGGAGTAAGCATAACTGTATTACATGATCCATCTTGCCATAAGCATACGCAATCTATATCTTCATCGTCACAAAGAGAACTATCTGACACCCCCTGAGAAGAAATATCACAAGGATCATTCACACACATTTTTTCTTCATCATAATCTTTACAAACAGCCACTTCATTCTCATTACAATAATTTAATATAGTAGAAGTATCTGTAACTGTTAACAAAGGACCAGAACTTCTCATGCTTTTTGAACTACCTAAAAAAAATGCATCAAAATAATATTCTGGGTTTCCATCAAACACCCCATCATTAATATATTCAGCATCCCATTCTCCTGCTGCGATTCCTCTTTCAAAATCATCACTATTAGGTGGAGTTGAAGCAGGCCCTTCATCATCTTCAGTTACATTAAAATCAATTTTTATTCCTGCACAATTTTCTCCTTTAACAGCCAAATAAAATCTTTGTTCATCTAATGCTTCATCTCCTTCTTCAAGAGGATATTCTGCAAATTGATCCCAGCTCCAATAAGCTTCATTTAAATCACAAGCAATAAAAGAATATTCTTGACTTGAGCAACAAATCTTAATATCATAATCACTAAAATTTCCAATATGAGCATTTGTTGTGTCAGTTAAAGAAAGCAATCCAGATTTACCTGCAGGACAAGAACCAGATGAGTCAGTACATTCTAAATCTTCATAACAAACATCATAATCATATGTTGTTCCAGAAGGAACTTCAGCATGAGCATTTGTTTCAGCAGAAAGTCTTATTATTTTATTTGGTGGATTAGTAGTACAGTTAGTATCTCCTGTTCCAAAACCACAGCATAAAACATAATCATAACCTCCATCTGTAGCTTTTTCTCCATGAGCATTTGTTATTGCAGATACTCCCATAACAATATGTTCTCCATCATCACTATTGCAATCTTCTCGTAAAACAACTTCACAAGATGAAGCAGAAGAAATAAAACTTATAGATATAAAAATAATTGCTATCATTAATACAAATAATCCAGACACTCTCTTTTTCATAACTTTTCTAAGAAATCATGTTTTATAAATATTTTCTTTGTTGATTTAAATTAGAGGATACTTCAGGACAGTGGGACGCTGTCCAAATAAATAAGAGGTTTGTGTGCATCCTTCTTTGATTCTTTTTAAGAAAGAAGATGAAATGGTCTTTTGGGAAATTATATAAATAACTTAATTATAAATTTATTATGGTAAAAATAAATTTTATTTGGTCATTTATTTATGAACAAGCAATACACAACCTCACTGTAAAAGAAAATTTTGATTATGAAAAATATCAAAAATATATTGAAGATTATCTAAAAAAAGTTAAAAATATTTGGAAAAGTAAGGAAAAACAAGTTTTGAATTCTTGTGAAAAGATTACTAGTTTAAAATGGAAGAAAAAAGAGATTTCGGTCTATGTCATTAAGAGAAGTTCAATAATGCCAATATCAGACCCCTTAACAATTCCTATTCAATTTGAATCAGAAGAAGGAATTTTTTCTTTAAGTCCCGAAAGATTCGTAGATATGATGGTGCACGAAATAATCCATAACTTATTTATACAAAATGAAGAAGAAATGGGAAACTATTTTAAGTTTATTCTTGATAAATATAAAAACGAAGATTTTGATACAGCGATACACTTACTTCTTCATTCAATTTACAAAAAAATATTTGAAAAACATTTTAATAAAGATAGACTAGATGAAGAAATAGAAATGAGTTCTTTTTATCCAAGTTATAAAAAATCTTGGGAAATCGTAAATAAAATTGGAGAAGATTCAATTATTAAAGAATTTAAAGATTATTGTTTTAAGCTACCTAAGGAAAAAGCATAAAGAAGTTTGATCTCTAAAAAAATAAGAACACATCTAATTTCATTTTTTTGGTTTAAGAGAAAAAGGTTTGTGAATTTCTATAATAAAATCTTTAAAACTTTTTTCTTTAAAGAGCGGGTCAATTTTTTTCCTTAAATCAATAATCCAAAAATAGCCTTGTTCTTCTCTATTGATCTTATTCCAACCAAATTCTTTGAAAACAGGATTATGAACTAAAAGATATTCCGGCATTAATTCTGCTAAATGCCATCCTGAATAATCATCATTTCCCATATCATAAATCTCTTCAAAACTGAAATTTCTGCCAAATAGTTTCCTTATATAATCAAAATATAATAAATGCAGGATTTCCTCGGCTATAATGAAAGTTGCTTCAGAGAAGAGATTCTTTTCTCTATTTTTTTCTAATTCTTTTTCAAATTCCTGAAAATAAGGTAAAGAAATTTCATTTTCCCCAAAGTAAGAACCAACTACACAATTATTAATATAACAATAAAAAATTTTATCTTCTTTAAACTCAAAAAACTTTTTCATTTCTTTAAAATATATTTCTTCAATCTGTTTCCATTCCCTCTTAATTTTGTCTAAAAACCTGTCCATCTTTTCTCTTTGAAAATCTATTTTTTTCTTTATTTCTCTTGTGAGTTTTTCTTTTAATTTTAATGTCAATTCCTTTGCATAAAACAATTCTTCTTTCAATATTGGGTCGAAATCAATAAAGATACACTGCGAACCGCCCTTTTGTTTTAGATTAGATTTATCTAATGTATCTCTTAAATCATAAATAAATTCAGCAACTTTTTCAGGAGATGCAATTTCAAATTTTACTTTCATTATTCTTACTTCCTCTTTTATAAAAAGCACACATCCAAGGATCAATTGATTTAAAATTTCCTGAAAAAGTCATAGATTTTGCTCTACATCCGCCTAGGCAATCTTTTAGCATATTACAACTAGAACAAGCTGAGTTTTTAAAAAGATCTAATTTCCTAAAAGGTTCAAATACAATAGAATTCTCCCAGATATCTGTAAAATTATCTCTTAAAATATTCCCTGCAATGTATCTCTCTCCACTTAAAGCCGGGCATAGAGAGATATCCCCTTTACTTCCTATATAAATAATCTCTTGTCCTAACCCACAAAATGAAGACCTAGACATTTTGGTTTTATATTCAGGTTTTTTTATCTCTCCAAAATCAAC
This sequence comes from Candidatus Woesearchaeota archaeon, assembly GCA_964413095.1. Taxonomy (GTDB): domain Archaea; phylum Nanobdellota; class Nanobdellia; order Pacearchaeales; family GW2011-AR1; genus CAYPRJ01. The sequence goes on along the minus strand of CAYPRJ010000005.1, from coordinate 9,657 downwards.
CATAGATGCCTCTCTAAATGCTGTTGAGATATCTTTCACAGTTTCTTTTTCGTTTATTAAATATTTATACAAATTTTTTCCTTCGCCTTCAGGAACTAATTCATCAAAAGTTATCTGATGGGGTGAAATTCCTTTTTTATCTAAAAATTTAATAAAATTATATATATGCTGATATGAATTATTTAATCCTTTAAATAAAATGCAATTTATATTAGGATTTAAGTTGGCATCATTTAATCCTTCAATTGCTTGTAAAACCCTTTTGTATCTATTTTTCCCTCTTATTTGTTCAAAGATTTCTTTTTCATGACTATCAAAACTTATTCCTATAAATCTTGGTTGCAATCTTTTTAGATGATCTATGGTTCTATTATTTATAAAATATCCATTAGTCAAAATTCCGAAATCTATATTGGCCTTATCTAAAAGATCCATTATATCAACTGAATCTTTTCTTAAAAAAGGCTCTCCACCAGTGATACATGCTCCTAAAACTCCTGCACTATCCAAAGAAGGGATAACAACATCCCTGTAATCTTCTAATGTCATCTCCTCTTTACTTATTTGTCTTGTAAATGAAGGTGATCCCAAAAAACAATGTATACAGGGAAAATTACATTTTTTAGTTATTTCTAAATATGCTGTATCTAAAGGAAAATTGAAATTTGTCTCCCTATATCTAATTGGGGTTGGATCAATTTCTTTTGAAAATTCAATAATATTATCCTGTTCAAGATTTTTTAATGAATTTTCTAATTTGCCAATAATACCCCCTCTAGGAATCTTCTTCCTCTCTGAAACAATGTCTCCTATTTTTTTTACACTTTTTTGTCCAGAACATTCTCTTAATATTAATGCTAAGTCTTCATTTATAATCAAATCCTTTTTAATAGCCCTATCTCTTACAAAATAATTATTTCTATTTTTCTTTATAGTTAATTTTCCGGATGTTTTAGGATATAAATCTAATACTACCATTTCTCAAATTATAAAAATGAAAAAGAAAAGTTAGATCCCAGCAGCATCTATCTACACTTACAAGGATAACATCTACAAGAACGGGCACTTAAAGGATTTATGTTGAGTCCTTCTTCTTGTACTTCATATTGTGGATCAAATTGTTCATCTAACTTCATTAAAAGTCCTTTGCTTCCATTATCTTTCACATTTCTTGCTTCTTTTCTTGCATCGTAACTAAGCCCTTCATAAGTGCTTTTTCCTATGTCAGAGCCATAAACTTCTTTTGTTCCGTACATTTTTGTTTCCATATTCTTTATAATGATATTTTCATTTTTAAGTTTTATTGCGATTGATTTTATTCTTCAAAATTTTCTTAATCCAAAAACTCCATTCCTAAAATATCATCACTCTTTTCCATTCCTTCATAGTTTTCTTCTCCCACTATATAACTTCCTTTAATATCTGCAGGTTGGAAATCTTGAAAATCAGAATTTAAATCAGAATTTACATTCATAATTGATTCCTCAAAGTCAGTATGCTCAGGATCAGGATAATTCATACCATGCCCCCAAACCTCATGCCTGATTACAAAATTTTTATTTAATTCTGTCTCTTCCTCTTCGCCCCCCCCATATTCTGGTTTTAATTCAACCCAAGCTCCTTCAATATATCCATCTTTTCCAGTAGAATCAAAAGCATATGTTGCTCCTTGTGCACTGGTATGTCTTCCAGGAGTTTCATCAGGTACTATAATACACCAACCCTGCTCTTGAGGTACTTGATCAGAGATTGTGATTATCTTTTCATACTCCTCAAATAAATTATGATGGAGAGGAGGATAAACACTATCCTCAAGAACTGTTTTAATGTTTTCTGGATGTGAAAAAGTATAAGTATTTCCATCTTCAGTATATTCTTTAACTATTTGAATCCCTTTAAACACAGGATGTGCTTCTTCATCTGGAAGTTCTCCAAAATTCCATTTTTTTAAACCATGATCATCATTTGGACCTGCTTTTCCATGAAAATTAGTTTCTTCCATGAATGATTTGAAATTTTCTTTTTCTTGTTGGCTCACTTCCTCATCTTTATTAAAATCTATATCAGCATATCCATCACCGTCTAAATCAGAATAAAAAGGTACAGCTTTGATAGCATTATTTTCATATGATTTTTTTCCTTCGAAATTTACAATCGGATTGTGGTCTTTACTTGGAAGATTTCTTCTTCTTCCATAACTTTCTGTAAATTTATCTGTATCGAGAGTGTAATTCCCAGCATAATCCCCCATTCCTGCTTTTAAAACAATCCCAGATAAATCAGAAGTTTTTTTGTCTAATTGTTTTCCAAAATTTCCTTCTTCATCTGTTGGTATTTTATCTAAGAAATTTCCTTCTGAGTCATAAACAAGAACATTCCCTCTTTGCCCAGAATCAGTTTCATTATCCTGCAACTGTCCAGAAATATCCAGCAAATTATAAACATCCAAGACATATTCTTGTGTTGCAAAATCTTTTCCGTCTGAAACTTTGACTTTTATGTTTTCTTGGTAGTCAGAGCTGACATTATGATTTGTTCCAGAAATTACTCCTGTTTGTGAATCTATTGAAAGCCATGAAGGTGCCTGAAGAAAAGAGTATGTTAGAGAATCATTGTCATCATCTGTAGCATTAACATCATAGTTGTATGCTTGTGATTCATTGACTTCTGTAATAGGAGAAGAAGTTATTTTTGGAGCTTGGTTAATTTCCTCTTCGCTTTCTTCTTCAGTTTCTTCTCCATTTTCCTCATCTTCATCAGAATAAGTCACTGAATCATCATATTGTTGAAATTGATCTGGAAGCTTACAACTTATAGCAGCACTCCCAAAAACTATTGCTGTAAGTCCTGCAAGCATTAATCTTTTAGTAGCTTGAGAAATATAATTTTTATTTTTTCTAATTTTTTCCTTAGCTTTTCCTAAGTATCCAAAACCACCTCTCACTAATTTTACCAAGCTCTTAACCATGTTTTAAACAAGAATCCAAACTTTATAAAACTTACCATTACTAAATGGTGACAAAAAATTAACTCATCCAATCACTACACCAATAGGTTTTAATCTTGCAACTTTTTTACTCAATCCAGACTTCTCTGTAACTTCTATAACTTCTTCAATATCTTTATAGGAAAGTTCAGATTCTTCAATTGTGCCTTTAAAACCTCCTTCAAGAATTATATCTTTTTTTGCAAGTATTTTTTTAACTTGTTCTGGTTTTAAAGTTTTATGCGCCCATTTTCTGCTGTGGGCTCTTCCTGCTCCATGAGCACTTGAAGCAAGAGAAACCCTTTCTGCTTCTTTTGTTCCAACTAAAATAAAAGAACTAGTAGACATGCTTCCTGGAATTAAAACTGGCTGTCCTATTTTCCTATAAACTTTAGGAACTTCTTTTCTTCCAGCTCCAAAAGCCCGTGTCGCGCCCTTCCTAACAACCAAAATTTTCTCTTTCTTCTCTGAATTATTTATGAAATGCTCTTCAATCTTTGCAATATTATGTGCAATGTCATAAACCATTTGAAATTTGCTCTTGGGATAATATCTCTTAAACAACTCTCTGATTTTATGCATAATTATCTGCCTGTTGCAAAAAGCAAAATTCACAGCACATTTCATAGCTGAAAAATATTTTTTTCCAATTTCACTATTAATAGAAACATATCCCAGCTCTCTGTCAGGAAACCTTTTTTCTGCGTCAGGGTTTTTTTCTTCAATTAATTTTATGTAGTCACTTGCAATCTGATGTCCCAAACCCCTGCTACCACAATGAATCATGATTACTACTTTATCTTTTTCCAAACCAAATTTCTTTGCAGTTTCTTCGTCAAAAATCTCTTCTACTGTTTGAATATCTATAAAATGATTTCCAGCTCCTAAAGTTCCAAGTTGTGGTAATCCTCGGGAAATTGCTCTTTCTGAAACATCTCCTTGTTCTGCTCCTTCCATCTTTCCATTTTCTTCTGTTCTTTCCAAATCTTCTTTCTCTGCCATGTTATTTTCCAAAGCCCATTCACAACCTTTTGACAAAACTTGCTTTATCTCTTCTTTAGAATATCTCTTTCCTCCTCTTCCTAATCCTGAAGGAATTGTTCTTTTTATATCATGAATTATTTTTTCTCTTTTCCCTTTAAATTCATTTAAAGATATATCTGTTGCTAAAACTCTCACTCCACAATTTATATCAAAACCCACAGCTCCTGGACTTATCACGCCTTTTTCCAAATCAAAACCAGCAACTCCTCCAATTGGCATGCCATATCCCTGATGAGCATCAGGAAGAACACACACTTTCAAAACCCCAGGAAGCTTTGCCATATTTGAAGCTTGCTTTAAAGTATCATCTTTTTTTATCTGCTCTAACAATTTTTCATTAACAAACAAATTCACAGGAACATGCATATTTTTTTCTTTAGAAATTTCCCATTCATAATCAGAGATTTTTTTGGGTTCCATAATTTAAACAAGAATTAGGAGTTTTTATAATTATTTCCTTAGACATCAAGCACAACTTGACTTACCCGCGTATTATCTTTTTATTAATGTTTATATCCAAAAACTTTATCATATTCTTTATGATTAAAAATATCAATAACAAAATTGATTATTTCAACTTTATTTCCTGTTATTGTATAAATTAACCTCCATCTGTTTGCTAATTCAATTCTCCATAAATTATCTACCTCATGAAGAGTTTTATATTTTTCTGGTATCTGGCTCTTTTTTATTTGGTTGCCTGCAAACGGATTTTTCTCCAATAAACTTTTTGCTCTATTTATTGATCTTAATAAAGTTTGATAAAATGAGCTGTTTATTCCTTTTTTAATTTCCTCACCAACAATTTCATTAAGTTCTTGATATTCTGAATCTGCTTCTTCTGATAGAATTACTTTTATTTGTTTGTTTTCAAACATCAAATTTCTCTACCTTTTTCAATTGCTTTTTTTAATTTTGAGCTTGGGTTATAAATCCATAAAATCCCTTTGTGACTATCAATAATCATTCCATGTTCTTCAAGATAGTTTAAGGCTAAATTAAGAGTCTGATGCATGATCTTCATGGGTAGTCGCTTTTTTAATTCCTCCCTGGTTATCATTGTCTCAGCTTCTTTGAGAGTTTTTTCTATAATTAATATTGTTTTCAAAGTCGGATAATGAATTATTTGTTTATATGTTTTCATATAAATTTGTATATATACTTATATATAAACCTTTTGATTTTATCTACCTTTCTCAAACATCCAGCACAACCTGACTTTTCCATATCCCTCCTTGTTTCTTCACAAACATTTCACTATAAGTTACTGCTTTTACATCATTTACAAAATCATAATCTGAAGCTTTATCTCCCAAAACAATTGTATTCAACTTAAAATTTTTCTTATCTATTTTCAAACTCTTAATTTCTGCAACTAAAAAATTTTCTGCATCAAGCAAATACAAAAATTCTTCGAGAAAATTATACAATAGGGATTCATTGTCTTTCCCATTAACTTTAATCTTTTTTTCTTTTCTTTTTTTAACATTTATTTTCCCACAAACAACTTCTTTAAATGCCAAAGCTGAATTTTCAAAAACCCCTTCTAAGCTGTTTCCAAATGCCTGAAATTTCACATCAGCAGTATGCTCTAAAAATTTGAATTTTTCCATTTTTATAAAATATCTCTGAAAGTTTAAATATCATTCTCTAAGAAATTTAATTAATTTAATTACAAAAAGAGGAATAAATAAAATCAATCCAAATAACATAAAAGTTGCTTTGATATTCCCAATTGTTTTTTTAATTTCCATTACTTCATCCAGCAGAAAATTTTTAATTGCTTTGGAGAATATGTTTCTAAACTAGAAGTTATAATAACAGATTCTGCATATATATTTTCCCGAGAATGTTCTTCTAAAATACAATCTGAATTTATTTTACATATTTTTGCATTGCATTCTAAATAACCTGGAGTTTTTTCATTGATTTTATCTTTTACATTTGCAGGAAAATCTGCGTCATCCCATTCAATAGGCGGTTCTGAATTTAAAATACTTTCTCTTAGAGTATTATTTAATTGAACTTCTCTAAGAATTAAAATTTCTTTTTCATAAACTTCATTAGAAATATCACCTGAAACACCCCCCCTGTTTATAACTATTAATCCAACACTAATTATTAATAATATTGATATAAAAGCTTCTAAAATTTTTATCCATCCTTTTTTATTCATTACATCAACGGCGAGGATACCCAAACTTTTAAGTTTTGGGAGGAATCGCCGTCCTCCAATAAATTTAATTCTGTTAATAAAGTAAAATCATACTGGCTATAACCAACTACATTACTTCTTCTCAACCCTGGATTGATTTCTATTAACATTTTATTATCGATACCTCGCGCTTTAGCGCGGGGTTATTCATTTTTACCAAACCCATATTTTAACAACTCCCATGCGAGTATTTGCTTCTTCATCAATATATTGAATTGGAATTTCTCTTGCATACACATCTACTGAAACATTCTTTACTTCTGTGCTATTCACAACTTCTTCAGAATTTTTAAAACTAAAACCAAATTCAGTATCATATGGAACATTTAATTCATTTTTAAGATTCTCATAATCTGTTTCATAATCTTCTAATAAGCTCTTTATTTTTGATTCAAATGTTATATTTTTTTCTATTACTGAACCCACATAATAATCTCCTTTATCTAATCTTAACTTTCCACAACCAGTTAAAGAATCAGTTCCTACTTCTTCAAATTTATCAGAATTATAAATCTTAAAGAAATAATCATCACTCTCTCTACTTATATGTAAATCAACATCATTAACAATACGCGCATCACGCAAACTATTTCTTTCATCTTTTACTTTTATTCTTTTATTTATACTTGTTTCTGTTACAAAATCTACAAATTCCACACATTCTTGAGGAAGAGATTTGTTTACCATAACAGAAATACTCGTTAATTCATCAAATGTTTTTTCAAGCAAATTCAGTTCTAAAGAGTCTAAAATAGATTCTTTATTATCTTTTTTAATTATTTCAGGTTCTAGAATAATATAAGCAAAAGTTAGAAAAGTTATAAATATCACAAAAGACAAAACAATTCCAATATGTGAACCTCTTTTATTCATATTAATTTATTTCAAGCAGACTTTATATTTTTATTGAAAATAATTATACAAATAAATTAGCTGTAGAAGAAACAAGGAATGATATAACAACTAATGCAAACGAATGTTTTATTCCCGCCTTTACATTTCCTTCTGAAAGTTTTCCTATTGTAAGTCCAGTAAAAAAACCCTGTACTAATAATAAATATAAAAAAGATCTAGAAAAATCCTGACTTAATTCTTCACCAGTACCAATATCAGCAGAAGTTATTCCAGCTATCCCTAAATCTTCACCCCCAGAAATTCCTGAGACTAAAGGCAATATTTTAAATTGCATAATCAAAATAATCACCATAAAAACAAAAAATATAAGATAACCTTGAACAGTTAAAGTAGATATAGAGGCTTTTCTTTCTTTTTTCAGTTTATCTGATGTTCTTACAGCTTCAGCAACTGATTCTAAAATCTCTCCTATTTCTCCTCCAGCCCTTTCTGCTTCACCAATTAAAGTTAATGCTCTTGAAATAGTTCTATTATTAACATCTCTTGCAAAAATCTGAAGAGCTGTATTTAATGGTATTCCCAAAGTAATTTGATTAGCTAGTTTTTTAATATTTTCACTTAAAACCCCATAAGATTTATCTTTAATATTAATTATACTTTTACTTATAGGTGTTCCAACCTTAACACTTTCAACTAAATTTCTTGCAAACTCCAAAAACATTTCCTCTTTTTCATTATTAACTTTTGTTTCATAGATTAGACTTATAATAAAAGGAGCAACACCAATCAAAACACCAACACCAATAATAAGAAAAAAGAAATTAGTTTTTATAAAAAAGAAAGAAATGCCAATAATTACTACTGCAACAATTATTCCAATCCAGTGTATTTTTTTTATCTCCATCTTATTCTCCAGGTTGTTTAAAGTGTAAAAAGATTAGGAAAATCACATTTATTAATGAAATTCCTAAAACCATAATTAAAGATATCATAGAGCCACTTAAAGATATTCCTAACCCACTAACTCTCATTATCATTAACAAAAGCATAAGCATCATAGGGGCAGCTATCACAACACTGATATAAACATCCATAAATGTCTCAGCTGTTTTTGTATATTTTTCTCTTTCTAGTTTATATTCAAACAAAAGACTCTGTGATCTTTTTTCAAAAAAGTTAGGTAGGCTTCCCCCTGAAGTAATTGTTACAGATAAACTATTAAGCAAGTCAGTTAATTTTTTACTTGGACTGTTTGTAGCAGTCATTCTTAAAGCAGTAACTAAATTATAACCATAAATGTTGACAAAATTAATTAATTTTGTGAATTCTTTTTTGAGGTTGGGATATTCTCCTGTGGAAATGATTATGCTGAAAATTTTGCTTGGTTCTACCATAGAACCGGAAATTGTAGCCATATGTATTGTTGCAAAAGGAAGTTCTTGATTTATTTTATTCTCAGACGACTTTTTTTCTAGTGAAGGATAAAGATACATAAAAATAAAAGTAGCAATAGGAACTGCAAATAAAATCCAAAATGTTTGTGGAATTCTCATTAAAATATTTCCCTCAACAAGAGCTACAATAGGGAAATTTTCAAATTTAAAAAATAGAAAAAAACCAAAAACGAAAAAACCAAAAACTGCTGCAATCATAGTACTAAACAATATTATAGAGATATAGCTTGAACTAGTAAACTGAAGATTTGTTTTCATTAAATCTTTTTTAAGAACATTGAACATATCTTTCTTAGCAAGTTGCCTTGAAATTCCTGAAAAAACTTTATTTGAAATATTGATATATTTACTGGGTTTTTTTTCCTCCTCTATGGTAATATCTTTTGTTTTTCTTTTTATCCTTTTTAATATCTGTTTTTCAAGTTCAGTTGGCTTGATTTCTTTTGGGATTTTTTTTGATCTTTTAACTGATTTTTTAGTTTTTTCTTTTATCCCTTTTTCTTCAATTTTCTTATTATGTAAAGGTTTGGCAGTAGTTATTCCCTCTAATTCTTTCTTCACATCCTCATTAGTTTTTTTCATAAAAGTTCTGAGAGATTTTATCTGCGAAAGCACCATTTCTCTTTCTTCTTTATCAGAGGCACTTTTTAGATTATTAAATAAAAAACGTAATTCATTGACAGCTTTTCTTTCTTTTGAAATATTATCTTCTAAAATTGAAAAGTAATCATTTTCTTTCATTTCAACACCTCTGAAATTTTCTTTTGAATTTCCAGCATAAATTTTTTCGTTTTATTGAATTTGTCATGATCTCTTTTATCATAAGCCTTTTCTAGTTTTTCCTTTGATTCATCCATAGATTTTATTAATTGATTAAGAACAGATAAATCTTCCTCTTTAAAACCATCCTCTTTTGCCATATTTAAAAGAAAAGAATTACGTTATTAAATATTTTGTTATAGATTTTTGAGATAACTATTGCTGAAGACAGTATTAGTTGTAATAAGGCTGTGGTAAATTCCTATTTATTTTTGTTATTTTTATCACCTCTTTTTGTGATGCAAATTAAAATTGTGTTGCAGATTAAATTGTAAATTGAACAT